>CAJXUT010000098.1 GCA_913061365.1 uncultured Colwellia sp. | reverse complement strand
ACGAGATTCCTCTACGTCTCGTGGGCTCGGAGATGTGTATAAGAGACAGGATGTGATCATTTTCTAGTTTTTTGTAAATATGCACGTAATTAATATCTGGGGAAGTAATGAATCGAGTTAATCGCTCTCTAAGTTTATGATGCGCAAAATCTTCATTATTTTGCAAATAAGGAATGCTCACTTCTGTTAAAGAATTAGCCCAAGCTCTCGTGTTTTTTTCTAACTCAGCTTTACCCTGTTGATCAGTAATATAAATGATACTTGCGAGTATAATTATCATAAGGGGAACTGTCATACCAAGAATATTTATTAGAATATAGTGATGGCAGGAAATCAGTTTTTTTAATGAGTTCATGAGATAATATTCGCTGACAATAAGGGATATTTCAAGTAGAGAACTTTAAATTTATTACCAATAGCGCGCCTTAAAGTGGTTATCAAGCTAAAGCGGCTTTATTCTTGATTCTCTTTAAGACTTTTTATGGTAATAAATAGTGAAGCCATGTTTTTTGGCTACAGTATCTATTTTGCCAATATGTTGCTGCATGATAGGTAAATATTGCAGAAAACTATTGGCTACAATTGTAATGTCACTATTGATACTTTTATTTGATATTAAGTGTTTTGTTATGCCCTGCAAAAATTCTTCAGTTGCTCGATAATTGGTTTGTGTTCCTTGATGAAAAGGTGGATTTGACACAATATGTTGGTAGCTTTCAGTTACTGTGGATAAACTATTTGAAGCAAAAACATTACCGGTTAAATTATTTAATAAGAGTGTTTTTTTTGCTGATGCTATTGCTAACGCACTAACATCAAGTAAAGACAGTTCTGTATCACTAAACTTTTTACCAATAAAGCAACTAATAACACCTGCTCCGCAGCCAAAGTCTAATACTTTGCCTTGCATGATTTTAGGTAAATTATCTAATAATAATGCTGTACCAACATCAAGTTTCTTCTGACTGAATACGCCCGGTAATGAAGCAATGGTTAAGCTAATACCAGCAATGTTTATCTGATATTCTTTATACCAATCATCGATAATAAAAGCTGTGTTTTCACCTTCTTTTTTCTGGTAGATACCGCCAAATAATAAACAGTGTCTTGCCGCATCTATTTTTTGACAGTTACCTAAAAAGTGTTGAGTTAATTTGGGAGATGACTGCACGCCGCCTTTTTTCTCACCCACTAACATTATTTTTGCATCAGTGAGCAAGTAGGGGGCAATCATGGCTAGCGTAAATGCTAACTCATCTTTACTTTTGGGAAAGCTAATAACAACAAGATCGTGTTTGACTTCACTTTTATATTCACTGGAAAAAAGTGTTGTTATATTATTTTTATGCTTAGTATCGAGTGTTGTGTAATCAATAAAATTGGTGTTGTAACACGTTATATTTGCTTTTGGATAGTCTTGTAAATAATGCGAGATAAAGCCATCTTCTATCAAGTTAATAAAAAGAGGTGTGGTTGCAGATAATGTATCGATATTACGCAATAACACTTGGCTGATATTTGACATTGTCATAAAGAGAAAGACTATTGAATAGGAATAAATGCTGTATTCTACGATATTCACACTTTAATCGGCAATTATAATTCCTGTATTCGTAAAAAAAGTGCATTGACAAAAAAGCGCTAAAAATGCTTAAATAGCGCCGTCCCTAATATTGACTTGATGGTTTTGTGCCATGAAGTTTCAAAGGGGCCAGAAGAGGAGCGTTAACCAGGTAGTTATCATTGCGTTGTTATTTTATTAAATAGGCGGCGCACAGAGATCAAACTCTGCTAATGGTAATGAGGGGGATTAACGCCGAGATGATACTGATTTGATTCGGTATTTATCGGTTGTATTCTTACTAGGTTTTACCTAAAAAGATCGGGCTGAATCCCAACAACTGTCACTGTTAGTTAAATAATTTCATATAATTATTTAACTTATGAGTGGAGAACTTCTGGCCTTTGCATAATAGCCTACGGGCACTTTTGAAGTGCTTTGCCTCGGTTTTTAGTAAATGCCTATGAGTTCTCCGAACCAATCTGCAAATTGCAGTAACAATGAGTTCGAGAGCAATGAATCAAAAAGAATCTATAAATATATCATCGGTAACGCCTAGCGTTTCTGCGGTGAACGATTGTCCACTATGGACAGCACTAATAACGCCTTTCAACCAAAACGGTAGTATAGACTTTGATAGTCTAGCTAAAATTGCCAAGATACAAGCGCAGGCGGGTAATGGTATTTTACTGCTTGGTAGTACAGGAGAAGGTCTGGCCTTAACAAATGAAGAGCAACTTTCTGTTGTTGAATTTATTTGTGAGTTACAAGCAACCTTACCTCAAAAGTCACCTTTAATGGTTGCCGTTGGCGGATATAACTTATCTGAGCAAATGAATTGGATCAAGCAATGTAACGAGCTTGATATTCATAGCTATCTATTGGGCACACCTCTTTATGCAAAGCCGGGTGAAGTTGGTCAAACAGCATGGTTTAAAGCCTTATTAGATACCGCGAAATTTCCTTGTATGCTGTATAACGTACCATCAAGATCTGGTGTTGAAATTCCTGTTGCAACAGTACAAAGCTTGCAAAATCATCCTAATTGCTGGGCAATGAAAGAAGCTAGCGGAGATTTGAATAAATTTTTGAACTATCGCCAGCAGTGTCCCAATATAGAAATGTACACTGGCGAAGATGCCATGGTGCCTTACTTAATACCGGCAGGTGTTAAGGGGTTAGTGTCGGTATCAGCCAATGTTTGGCCTCAAGCGACTAGAACCTATGTAGAGTTATGTTTAGCAGGGCAAACTAGCACTATGTTCCCTGTGTGGAATAATGCTATTGATGCGCTATTTAGTGTCGCAAATCCCATTGCCGTTAAAGTACTAATGCATCAACAAAAAGTTATTAGTACTCCAGTATTGCGTGCACCTTTAATCCATACCGAATTAGCCGATAGCACTGAGCTATTGACTGTTAATGAACAAATTAATCAATGGTTAGCACAAGCTAGTCAAACTTCTTTTAGCCAAGCTTCGTAATAGAAGCAAACGAAAATAGGAATATCAAATGAACTGGCAAGATGTTATAGCACAGTTAGAAACAGGTGCTTTACGCGCAGCAACTCAAGATGAAAATGGTAACTGGCATGCCAATGTTGAAGTAAAACAAGGTATTTTAGCTGCCTTTAAAGCAGGTGTTAATATTAGCTTTGAAGGTAACTACCAAGGTTTTGTTGATAAAAATAATTTGCCAGCACGTCAATTTACACCAGAAGATGGTGTGCGCTTAGTACCTGGTGGTTCATCAGTACGTGCAGGTGCTCATGTTGCATCAGGCGTTATTATCATGCCTCCTGCTTATATTAATGTTGGCGCTTTTGTTGATATCGGTACTATGGTTGATAGCCATGCATTGATTGGCTCATGTGCGCAAGTAGGTAAAAATGTACATGTGAGCGCAGCAGTACAAATTGGCGGCGTATTAGAGCCAATTGGTGCAAGCCCAGTAATCATTGAAGATGATGCATTTTTAAGTGCAGGCGTAGTTATTGTTGAAGGTATTGTAGTGAAAAAAGGTGCAGTACTAGCACCAGGTGTAACTTTATCTAAATCTGTACCAGTATATGATTGTGTTAATCAAGAAATGCGTGAAAAAGGCGCTGAAATTCCTGAGCGTGCAGTGGTTGTTCCAGGCACTCGTCCTGTTAAAGGCGAATGGGCTGAAGCACAAGGGTTAAATATGGCTTGTGCATTAATCGTTAAATATCGTGATGAGCAGAGTGATGCATCACTTGAGTTAGAATCTATTTTAAGATAATAGCTAGCGACAAATCACCGCGTTGTTGTATGGTCCAATTTAGGTGTCAAAAGTACTCATTGATAATTATCAACTCTGTGCTTTTTTCTTTAACTTGAACCATACAACTTAGCGCAGATTAGTCACTGTAAAATATCAATTGGAGTAATGAATTGACTCAGTTATTACTCCAATTGATATATACCCGTTCTCCGTAAAGATGAACGATTCAGTGGGTATTAAGTAAACTTTATAGCGGAAACTTTAAAAGATAATTATTATGACTAAACCTACTTGGTTCGATACCCGTATCGAAAATGCCTTACTTGCACATCAATCTCCTGATGATGAGCAAGGATATTTTGTTTATCAACTTGATGCATTAAAAGCCCATCTTGAACAGTTACAGCAACAAGATGTAATTAAACTTTGGTTTGCTGTCAAAGCTAATCCGTTATCTAAAGTTATTCAAACACTAGATAATGCAGGATTTAATTTTGATGTCGCTAGCTCTGGTGAATTAGCGCAAGTTTTAGCACAAGACATTAGCCCAGAGCGTATTTTAAATACAGGCCCTGCTAAATCGAAAAAACAGCTATCTGCTTTTGTTAAGTTAGGAGTGAAAACCTTTGTTGTTGAAAGTTTAAATCAGCTTAATTGGTTAAATGAAGTAATAATTGAGCAAGCTGTAGTTAATAAACCAACGGTTTTACTTCGCGTGCAATTACAATGGCCTGACGGTGAAAAAAACCCATTAGGTGGTAATAGTTTAACACCATTCGGTTTATCTGTTCGAGAATGGCAAAACATACAAGTAAGTGATTACCCTAATTTAGACATTTGTGGCTTACATATTTTTCAATGGGGAAATATGCTCAGTAACGAAAAAATGTATTCGCTATGGGGGCAAATGGTTGCGCCATTAACCAATCTAGCTACAGATATTGGTATGGAGCTGAAAATTCTCGATTTAGGTGGCGGTTTAGGTATTGATTATTTAAACGAAGGTAAACAATTATCTTGGCAGCAAATTATCACCGATTTGGCTGATATTAAAGCGCAATCAGGCGTTGAAGAGCTATGGCTTGAATTAGGTCGATTTGCTGTGGCTGAATGCGGTTATTATGTTGTGCCTGTGGTTGATAGAAAAATAAACTATGATCAAGAGCAGCTAGTATTGGCTGCTGGTATTAATCATATCATTCGCCCTGCAATTACAGATCAACCATTTCCTGTTACCTTACTGAGAAATTCGAATGCGCAAAACCAAGCATTCGATCTACATGGGCCATTATGTACCAGTATGGATAAACTTGGGCACTTAATGCTACCAAATGATGTTGCTGTAGATGATAAATTGGTTTTTGGTTACTGTGGTGCTTATGGTTTTACCGAAAGTATGCCTTTTTTCTTATGTCATCAATTAGCCGCAGAGTATGTTTTTCAAGCGGGTGCTTTGGTTGAAGTGAGACCAGCACAACCTGCCACTTCTTATTTAGCTTAGGACTGTATTATGACTAACATCTTTAAAAAAGAGCTTATGCATATGGGTGAAATGGCCAGTGGTGTAAAACTCACTGTTCCTGTTTATTCTTATAAGCCAAAAGAGAGCACAGCACCTAATGTGTATATTCAAGCTAATATGCACGGAGCTGAAGTGCAAGGTAATGCAGTTATTTTTCAATTACTTGAATTGCTAAAATACTGTGATATTCAGGCAAATATTACGTTAGTTCCTTACGCAAACCCTATCGGTTGCAACCATAAAAATGGTGAATACACCTTAGGTCGATTTGATCCTATCACTGGCGTAAATTGGAATCGCATGTATCATTTTGATGAAGGGATTATTAGTCCTTTTGTAGAGCAGCATATTGATGCCAGTGAAGTTCAAATACGTACTGATTTTGAACAGCTATTACTCGATCAAATTGAAGATAAATTAGATCATAATATATGGGGACTAACGACTGGTCAGCGTATCGCTTATCAATTACAGCGTATGGCGCATCAAGCGGATCTTGTGTTAGATCTTCATACAGGTCCTATTTCTAGTAAGCATTTGTATTGTGCTGAATATGCAAAAGCCAGTGCCAACTATTTTGATATTCCTCACACTATTTTTATTCCTAATGATTTTGATGGCGCTATGGATGAAGCAACTTTTTGTCCTTGGTGGAGCCTACAACAAGCTTTTGAAAATAAAGGCCGAAACTTTACTATGGGTGAAGGGGCTTTTGCTAAAGAAAGCTTTACCGTTGAACTTGGCTCACAAGAGCAAATAGACCTAGCTGTTGCTGAGCAAGATGCCATGAGTATTTTAAGCTATTTACAACATAAAGGCGTTATTACAGGTAATAACAAGTCAGAAAACTTGCCTAGCGACTTTTTACCTCAACAAATGACACGTTATGCTTGTTACTTAAAAGATTATAAAGCGCTGTATTCACCTATGGGTGGTATGGTTGATTATTTAGCTGAGTTTGGTAAACCATTAGCAGCAGGAGAGCCTTTAGTACGTATTTTACGTATGGATAATTACAGCAGTGAAAGTAGTGATAATGGTGAATCCTTGCATAATATATGTCTTGAAAACGAAGTTTTACCAATTTTGCATTTTGCTTCAGCCAGTGTGAATCAAGGCACAGAGCTTTATAAAGTCTTTATAAATTATTTTGAGATTTAACTTTGGTATAGATGAATATTAGTTGAAATAACTTGTAGTCAAAATAGAAGCGTTATATTATCACAAATAATATGACGCTATCTTCTCGTTTTAGCTTTTTAAAAACAAGCAAAAATTCTATATATAATTTAACAACCATGAATGCCACAGCACTCATGGTTTTTCTGTTTGTATTTTTAACGTCAACACTTGCCCATGCAGATCATTTGGTCGATCAACAATCTACACTTGAGAAACAGGCTTGTCATATATGTAATCAGGGAGTTGATACTCCACCAGAATTACCTCAAGTTCAAGCAAGTATCGTTACTCGTTATTACTCACTTAATTCTCAGCTAACAACGACTGAATTTGTTATTAGTGGATATGTTCAACCGCTTTTACGAGCTCCTCCGATTGCCCAATAAGTTTTAAACCAAATAAATTAGTTAACTGGTAGCCTTAATAGGTCCCCTCAAGAATAATATTTATAGCACACAACAATAGTTGACTACTGCTTATTATTTTGGCGAATCTACTTTTGAAAATTAACTTATCAAAAGTTAAACAGTTTAATTAATTTATTGGCATTTTATTCTCTGTATTATGAACTCGACTATTTTTTAATTCGAGTAATATCATAAGTATAGAGTACAAGTTTATCTCTTTATTGGATTATATTTATCATGTTTTCGAAGAAAATTCCTATGCCTTATAATAAGGTACTTACCGCCTTTACTTTATGCTTTTCTGTTTCGGCTTTAAGCTATTCCTCAATCGTTAATTCACAAAATATTTCAGGGAAAATTGTGAATCATTTAGAAGAGCCAGTGAGTGGTGCTTTAGTTAAAGTGAACGGTAGTGAGCAGGAAGCTATCACTAATGACCAAGGTGTGTTTACTTTATCTGATTTAACAAAAGGGAACTTTGAATTACATACAAGCGCAAAGAATTATGCTCATAAAAATCAATATATAGCTGTATATCAAGATGATGTTTCTGGAGTAGAAATTAAATTATCTCCGTCTGTGATGGAAGTACTCGATGTGTACGCTACGCCGTTGCACTCTTCAACAATTGAATCAGCCTTACCAGTAAATGTTATCGCAGGTGATGATCTAAAGCTTAAACAAGCATCAACATTGGGTGAAACACTTAAAAATGAAGTGGGCGTTCACTCAAATTTTTATGGCTCTGTAACAAGTAGTCCTATTATTCGTGGCTTAGATGGACCTAGAGTGTTAATTACTCAAAATGGTTTAGATGCAGGAGATGCCTCACGTGTTGGTGCTGATCATGCTGTTGCGACAGAAACAAGCACTGCCACGCAAATTGAAGTACTCCGTGGACCTGCAACCCTTTTCTATGGAAGTGGTGCAATTGGTGGTGTAGTGAATATTGTTGATAATCGTGTGCCTACATCAAGTGAAACACTTGCTGATTGGTTGTTACAATATAACGATGTATCCAATGAGAAACAGGCTTCGTTTTCGGTACAAACTGGCTCAGATCAATTTGCTTTTCATTTAGATGGTTTTTGGCGCGATGCTGGAGAGTATCAACTACCAAATGACTTTGATCCTCACGCGCATGAAGAGGAAGAAGATCATGAAGAAGGCGAAGATGATCACGATGAAGATCATGAAGAAGAGCAAACGAGTCATCTTGCTAATTCTTCCTCTAAATCTAGTGGCTTTACCATAGGAACAAGTTATTTATTTGACCAAGGCTTTGTTGGTTTTTCTTACGGCAGATTAGATCGTGATTATGGTATACCTGGCCATTCACATGATGATGAGCATGAAGAGGAAGATCATGACGAAGATGAACATGAAGAGCATGAAGAAGAGGGACATGAAGCTGGTACCGCAGCAGAAATGGAGCAAGATAGATTACAAATAATAAGCGAGGTGAACTTCACTGATAACTTCATTAAGCAATTATTTACTCGATTTGCCTATACAGATTACCAACATCAAGAAATAGAAGGTGGTGAAGTAGGTACAGTCTTTTCTAATAAAAGCTATGAATTGAAAGCAGATATATATCATCAAGAGGTTTCAGGTTGGCAAGGAGCTTGGACTCTTCACTTAAAAAAATCTGACTTTAAAGCGGTAGGTGATGAGGCGTTTGCACCACCTTCAACGACTGAAAGCCTAGCCTTTGCATGGCTTGAAGAGAAACATTTTGGCGATCTATTACTACAATTAGGCGCTAGGTTTGAACACGTAAAAATTAATGCTGATGATATGACTATTGGCTTTGAAGATGAAGAACATGGCCACGAAGGTGAAGAGCATGATCATGAAAATGAACAGGTATCGTTTACACAGCAAAAGTTCAATCCATTCAGCGCTTCGTTAGGCTTAGTTTGGGATTACCAAACAGGTTATAACCTTGGTTTATCAGTTGCTGTATCTCAAAGAGCACCATCAGCAGCTGAGCTGTTTTCTTTTGGCCCACATATTGGCACAGGTACATTTGAAGTAGGCGCTATGTTTGAGCTAGAACAAGAGAGCGATGAAATTCATACGGAACTATCGTCACAGGATATTGAGGTTGAAACGTCATACAGTGTTGACTTAACTTGGCGTAAATTTGAAGGTGACTTTGGCTTTGTTGTAAGTGCTTTTTATAACCAAGTGAAAGATTATATTTATCAACAAGACACGGGATTAGTATTTGATGACTTACCTATACTTATCTATAAGCAAGATGATGTTGATATGTATGGCCTTGAAACTGAATTTGTTTATCAGATTTCTAGCCCCCTAAAGGTTAAAGTTTTTGGTGATTATATCAAAGCAAGTTTATCTGATAATAGTAGCTTACCGCGTATTCCACCGATGAGAATAGGTACATCGCTGAATTATCAAGGTAATAACTTTGATAGTGAAGTAAGTGCAAATCATTACTTTAAGCAAGACGATGTAGCACCACTAGAGACAACTACCCCTTCTTATACTTTGCTGGATTTTAACTATAATTATTACCTTGATGGCATGGGCTTTAATGATAGCGATATGGTTCTATATGTTAAAGGGCAAAATTTAACAGATGAAGTTGCTCTTGTTCATTCATCGTTTCTTAAAAATGTTTCTCCACTACCTGGCCGAAATTATAGTATAGGGTTACGTGGAAGTTTTTAGTTCACATAATTTCATTACTTTTAAGTAAATTAATATAAGCCAATGATTGTAGTATTTATAATCGTTGGCTTTTTTTATGAATAAAAATGCAGCTTTAAGATATTTTGCGTAGTATAGGCAGCTATCAAAGAGAAATAAATTTACAGGGATCAATATTTTGCAACATTCATCACTTCTCACTCAATACTTACCACAATTAAAAAGCTTAAATACAGAGAATAAAACAACTGTTTTGGATCTTGCTTGTGGTAATGGGCGAAATGGTCTTTATTTAGTTGAAAATGAGATAGCTGTGACTTTTGCTGATATTAATACGGCCGCACTTGAGCAAGTGAAGCAATACACCATAAATGCAGAACATCAGCAATACATGAACTTATGGTCGGTGGATTTTGAACAAGAAAATGACTTTCCATTAGCAAATAAAAACTTTGCAGCTATTATGGTATTTCGTTATCTACATAGAGCTTTGTTTGATCAAATTAAACAGGCTATTTTACCCGCTGGTCTGATTATTTATGAAACCTTTACTACAGAGCAAGCGCAATTTGGTCGCCCTAAAAACCCAAACTTTTTATTAAAGTTAGGTGAATTACAAGATATATTTTCTGGCTGGGAAGTTCTTCATAGTTTTGAGGGCATCATTGAATCAGCTAGTGGTGATAAACAAGCCATTGCTCAGATTGTTGCAAGAAAACCAAATGAGTGAATAGATAACTGATTAATACAAACTACAGTATAATTTTAAACTCTCAACATAAGATGTTATTTGTCATGTCTATAAAGCAGCTAGAAAGTGAAGCTCATTCACATTTTAATCAAGGAAATGTGAAGCTTGCAATTGAAGCACATAATAAAATCCTTACATTAGATCCAAATAACTTGGCATCATTAACTAATCTCAGTTATTTATATTTTCATAGTCAACACTATGATTTAGCCCTATTAATTAGTAATCGAGCAATTTTACTATCCCCTGATAATGTTGATATTCTATTGAATCATGCTAATGCCTTAAGAGAGTGTGGAGAGCTAGATAAATCAATAGTATGTTTAGAAAAAGCAACTAGATTAAATCCAAATTTTGCTGCAGCTTGGAACGGACTCTCTTTAGGGTATATGGATAAAGGCAGAGCAAGTGATGCCATTTCATCAGCGGAAAAATCAATTAAAATTGATCATGATTTTATTCATGCATACAGTAACTTAGCTATGTTTTTACAGCAAATAGGAGAAACCCCACGTGCGGATAAATTATTTCAAAAAGCACTGCTTATAGATAATAATGAATTGTTGCTCCATCACAATTATCTAATGAATCAACAATATCTTCCTAATTTATCAAGTTCACAACTGAAATCATCAGCCATTGAATACGGTGATGAAGTTACAAAAAGATCAGGGCAGTCAGCTAAATATAGTAAAAGACTTCCAGACTTAAATAACCGTCAAATCAATATAGGGTTTATTTCTGCTGACTTTAGGTGTCACCCTGTTGGCTTTTTTTTCCAATCGGTAATAGCTTCTTTTGACTCTTCAAAAATTAAGTCTTTTCTTTACTTAAACCAACAAATTGATGATGATTTAACAAAGCAATTAACGCAAAGTGCAGATAACTCTTTAAATATATTAAAGATGACAGATCAAGAAGTTATGACTCGTATTAGTGATGATAATATCCATATATTATTTGATCTTTCAGGACATTCTGCGGGTAATAGACTATCAATATTTGCTAAAAAAGCAGCTCCTATTCAAGTCAGTTGGCTGGGATATTTTGCGTCTACAGGTTTACCAACAATGGACTTTGTTTTTTTAGGTGATAACCAAGTAAGCTCAGCCAGTCAAAGTTACTTTTCTGAAAATATTTATTTTTTAAAAGGAACTCAATTTTGTTATCAACCACCTTCTTACGCACCAAAGCCAAGTTCATCTCCATGTCTGCAGAATAATTATATTACTTTTGGGAGTTTTAATAATTTAGCAAAATTGAATAGTGATGTTATCGAACTGTGGTCAAAAATTTTGTTACAGGTACCAAATAGTCGATTATTGTTAAAATGGAAAGTATTTGCCGATGTGAATATACAGAATAAGGTAATAGCACTATTTGCGTTGAATGGTATAGAAAATCATCGTATAGAACTGAGATCGGCCTCTACGCATAAAGATATGCTTGATGAATATGCAGATATTGATATTGCTCTTGATCCTTTCCCGTTTAGCGGGGCGTTAACAACGTGTGAAGCATTATGGATGGGGGTCCCTGTGATTACTTATGCCCAAGAAAGGCCTGTATCACGACAAACGCTAGGTATTTTAGCTGCTATCGGTATGGATAATTTTTCAGCTAAAACACCAAAGCAATATCTAGAACTCGCCTGTCATCTATCTCACAGTACAAATAAAATAATTGAACTTAGGCAGTCCCTTAGAACAAAAATGGAAAAGTCAGAATTGATAGATGGCAAAGCGATGGCAAATAAAATAGAAAAAGCTTGCATGGATATTTACATGCAAGCTCATTATAAGAATAATTAGATATGCTTATTCTTAAACTTCTTTCTACGATAAAATAAACCCGCAACTCCTGTCATCATTAGAATGAAAGCGGAAGGCTCAGGAACATCTACTGGCAGGACAGTACCAAAGAAGTTAAATGTAAACTCTCTTCCATTAGCGTTAAAATCAGCATATTGATCTGTAGAAATAGACATAGTTACATCAAAACTTTCATACATATCAGGAGTGATTGTAAAGTCGAAATTCTGTGACTCTTGTTCATGTATTACATCAATAGAAAATAGATTATTTAATGAAAAATAATCAGCATGAACACCCGTAAATTGAATATTCAATATTGATAAGTCAGTTAATAAATCACTGAAACCTAAATCATTTGATAAATTGAATATATCGAATGATATTGATTTAGGATCATTAATAAAGAATGCGCCTAAGTCATAAGAACCATCCATGCCATAAGTGCTACTAAAATCAGGACTCACGATGAATGGACTAATTGCAGCTGCAGGCGTTGTTTGTCTGCAAGCAACTGAACCGCCATAAGAGTTGGAATCAGTGGGGCATGGTTCAGCTGAAATAGCCCCTGATACAGCTACATAGCTTCCCGCAGGCGCTAATGTTGCTTGACTTGCCCCTTGAGTATCAACATAGCTACCAACCGGAGCGGGGGTTACTTGGCTTGCTCCTTGGGTACCAACATACGTTCCTACAGGCGCTAGACTGGCGGCAGTTTGACCTGTATTGGCTACATAGCTACCAATAGGCGCTTTGGTGGCAGCAGATTGACCTGTATTTGCTACATAACTACCGGCAGGAGCCTGTGTCGCCTGGCTTGCGCCCTCTGTATCAACATACGTTCCGACAGGCGCTAGACTGGCAGCAGTTTGACCTGTATTGGCTACATAGCTACCAATAGGTGCTTTAGTGGCAGCAGATTGACCTGTATTTGCTACATAACTACCGGCAGGAGCCGGTGTCGCCTGGCTTGCGCCTTCTGTATCAACATACGTTCCGACAGGCGCTAGACTGGCAGCAGTTTGACCTGTAT
>CAJXUT010000097.1 GCA_913061365.1 uncultured Colwellia sp. | reverse complement strand
CAGCGTCAGATGTGTATAAGAGACAGACAGTATTCTTATATAACTTTTTGATATAAAAAATCATTATCTATTCCTTTTGGTTTTCTGCTTTCTTGTTTATCCTCTCTGCATAAATCGTCCTAGGTGAATATTCTCATGCCACAAGAGCAGCTTACTTTACAGCAAAATTTAAATCCTACATCAAGTGCACTTGATGCAAATCAGCTTTCATTGCTTCAACAAGCGACGTCAAGTTACTCATCTTTACAGCTTGCATGGGCAAGTGGTTATCTTGCAGCAAAAAGTGAGTCTGGGCCTAGTGCTGTATTATCACCAGTATCTGCACCAGCAGTGGCTAAAACGTTAACTATTTTGTATGCCTCGCAAACAGGTAATGCCAAAGGTGTTGCTAAGCAACTTGAGCAAAGTGCTAGTGCAGCTGGAATTACAGTGAAGTTAACAAATGTTAGCGACTACAAAGCAAAATCGTTAAAAAGCGAAACGCACTTATTAATTATTGCCAGTACTAATGGTGAAGGCGAGCCGCCTGATGATGCGATAGAGTTTCATGAATTTTTACTTGGTAAAAAAGCACCTAAACTACCTAATTTAAGCTATAGCGTGCTTGCATTAGGTGATAGTAGCTATGAGTTCTTTTGCCAAACAGGTAAAGATTTTGATGAACGTTTAAAGGCTTTAGGTGCTAAACAAGTTGCTCCTCGTGTTGATTGTGATGTTGATTATGATAGCGATAGTGAAAGTTGGACACTAAGTATTGTTGATAGTTTAAAAGAAGAACTTACGCAAGAAACAAGCCTTGCTTCTGTTACCTCTTTAGCCCAAGTTGATTTAGCAACTTCAGGTGCAGAAAGTATTTATAATAAGCAAAATCCGTTAAGTGCTGAATTCGTTTTAAGCCAAAAGATTACAGGTCGAGAGTCAGCTAAAGATGTTCGCCACATTGAAATTGATCTTGGTGAGTCAGGATTAACTTATCAAGCTGGTGATGCATTAGGTGTTTACTTTGAAAATGATAGTGCATTAGTTGCTGAACTAATTTCTACATTAAAACTTACAGGTGAAGAAAAAGTTAAGTTAAAAATTGATGGTGCAAATCAGGTTTTTACACTAACAGACGCCTTAACTACACAGTTAGAAATCACACAAACCCCTCCATCATTTGTTGAGTTTTGGGCTAAGATTTCTGGAAATAAAGAATTAACAGCAATTGCTGCGGACAAAAATACTGCTAGAGAATATGCTGGCGAACATCAAATTATTGATGTAGTAAAAGCAGCGGTAACTGAAATAGATCCTCAGTTTTTTATTGAAGCATTACGTAAAATTACGCCACGTTTATATTCTATAGCATCTGCTCAAGCCGAAGTTGAAGAAGAAGTTCATTTAACTGTTGGTTTAGTGAGTTATGAAAATGATGGTAAAACACGCTTTGGCGGTGCTTCTCATTATTTAGCTGATGGCCTAGAAGAAGGTCAGTCAGTTCGTGTTTTTGTAGAGCACAACGATAACTTCCGTTTACCTGCTGACAGTAATACACCCGTTATTATGATTGGACCGGGTACAGGTGTTGCACCATTTAGAGCCTTTATGCAACAACGTGAAGCTGACGAGGCTAGCGGTGATAACTGGATGTTCTTTGGCGACCAAACCTTTACTCAAGATTTCTTATATCAAGTGGAATGGCAGAACTATCTTAAGTCAGGACTATTAACCCGTATGGATGTTGCTTTCTCTCGAGATCAAGCAGAGAAAGTATATGTACAAGACCGATTAAAGGAACAAGCAAGTGAGGTTTATGCCTGGCTTGAACGCGGTGCTCACTTATATGTATGTGGTGATGCTAACCGAATGGCCAAAGATGTACATCAAACACTAATTGATATTATTAGTGAGCAAGGCCAGTTAACTACAGAGAACGCAGAACAATATTTAAAAGATTTACGTAGCAATAAACGCTACCAGAAGGATGTTTACTAATGAGTAATTCAAATGAAAAAGCTAGCCAAATTGTTGAAGGTAAACATGCTGATAATGAGCGTTTAAAGCTAGAAAGTGATTATTTACGTGGCACGATAGTTGATGATTTATCAGATAGCATGACGGGCGGTTTTACGCCAGATAACTATCAGCTTATTCGTACACACGGTATGTATCAACAAGACGATCGTGATATTAGAGCTGAGCGTCAAAAGCAAAAATTAGAACCTTTGCATAACGTTATGTTACGTGCACGTATGCCAGGTGGAATTATTACACCTAAACAGTGGTTAGCAATTGATAAGTTTTCTCATGACAAAACGAGTTATGGCAGTATACGTTTAACGACACGTCAAACGTTTCAATTTCATGGCGTATTAAAGCCAAATATCAAATTGATGCACCAAACTCTTAATGAATATGGTATTGATTCTATTGCCACTGCAGGCGATGTAAACCGAAATGTATTATGTACGTCTAACCCTGTTGAATCAGAGTTACATAAAGAGTCGTATGAATGGGCTAAAAAAATTAGTGAACATTTACTTCCTAAAACACGTGCATATGCTGAAATTTGGTTAGATGGCGAAAAAATTGAAGGTGGCACAGAAGAAGGTGATGTTGAACCTATTTTAGGTAAAAGTTATTTACCAAGAAAATTTAAAACAACGGTTGTTATTCCTCCACAAAATGATATCGACGTACACGCAAATGATTTAAATTTTGTTGCTATTAGCGAAGATGGAAAACTGGTTGGTTTTAACGTGTTAGTTGGTGGTGGTTTAGCCATGACTCATGGTGATAAATCTACTTATCCACGTAAAGCGGATGACTTTGGTTTTGTTACTTTAGAAAATACCTTAGCCGTTGCAGCTGCTGTTGTTACTACTCAAAGAGATTGGGGCAACCGTGTAAATCGCAAAAATGCTAAAACTAAATATACATTAGATCGTGTTGGTGTTGATGTATTTAAAGCCGAAGTTGAAAAACGCGCAGAAATATCTTTTGAAGAATCTCGCCCTTATGAGTTTACTTTTAGAGGAGATAGATTTGGCTGGGTAGAAGGCATTGATAATAAGCATCACTTAACGTTATTTATCGAAAATGGTCGTTTACTTGATTACCCTGAAAAAGCCTTAAAAACAGGTGTTGCAAAAATTGCTGAAATTCACAAAGGTGATTTCAGAATGACTGCTAACCAAAACTTAATTGTTGCTGGTGTTGCAGAGCAAGACAAAGCAGAAATTGAGAGAATAGCACGTGAGCATGGCTTGATTAATGATAGTCACTCTGAACAGCGTAAAAACTCAATGGCGTGTGTTGCTTTTCCTACTTGTCCATTAGCAATGGCTGAAGCTGAGCGTTATATTCCTAAATTAGTGGATGATGTTGAAGCTATCTTGACCAAAAATGGTTTAGCAGAAGAAGCGATTATTTTACGTGTAACTGGCTGTCCAAATGGTTGTGGACGTGCGATGTTGGCTGAAATTGGTTTAGTTGGTAAAGGGCCAGGAAAATACAATATGTATTTAGGTAGTAACCTTGGCGGTACGCGTATCCCTAAACTTTATAAAGAAAACTTAGGCGAGCAAGATATTTTAACTGAAATTGATCAGTTAAGTGCTCGATGGGCAGCAGATCGTAACAAAGATGAAGCATTCGGTGATTTTGTTATTCGTGCTGGTATTGTTAATGAAGTAAAAATTAGTATGAGAGATTTTCATGATGACTAATTCATTGGTGCCAAACAAAGCAATTGCCTTAGTAAAGAATACCGCTATTGCTGAGTCATCTATAAATAATCGTTTCCCTGCTTCTTTGCCTAAACCTTGGTTGGCGCAGTGGAATGAAGATTTAGAGAATAAGCCACCGCTTGATCGTATTGAATGGACAATGGAAAACCTTCCAAGTCAATTTGTATTGTCTTCTAGCTTTGGAATTCAGTCAGCAGTAATGTTGCATATGATGACGCAAGTTGATCCTAATATTCCTGTGCTGCTAACTGATACAGGTCATTTGTTTCCTGAAACATATCGTTTTATTGAAGAGCTAGCTGAACGTTTAAAACTTAACTTGCATGTTTACAGTGCCGTTGAAAGTGCAGCTTGGCAAGTAGCTAAATATGGTGAGCAATGGGCACAAGACGAAGAAGCATTGAAACAATACAACAGAAAGAATAAGGTTGAACCGCTAGAGCGTGGTTTATCTGAGTTAAACTGTGGTACTTGGTTTTCTGGTGTTCGTCGTCAGCAATCTGATCATAGACAAGGCTTGTCTGTTGTTAGTATATTGCGTGGCCGTTTTAAAGTGCATCCTATTATTGATTGGAGTAATAAAGACGTTCATCAATATTTAACTAAGCATAATTTACCTTATCACCCTCTATGGGATGAAGGTTATGTTTCAGTTGGAGATGTTCACAGTACCAAACCGCTTACCTTAGGTATGGATGAAAGTGAAACTCGCTTTGGTCCAGGGCAAAGAGAGTGTGGATTACATACAGACGGTGATGGTATCTAAATTATATTAAATGAGTAACGGAGAAGTTTTATTGCCGTTATTCATTTGTATTGATTTCAAAATGATGACTCAATTGTTTTTTAAATAAAGTAAAAAATTCATCATTTGGCTTATCACTAATCAATTGAGCTAACTCTGTTCCTATTGCAGTAAACTTATAAAACTGTATGGCTATGTTAGCTTTTTTCCCGCTTAGTTTTACTGGTGAGCCATTGTAATTAAGATTAATTGTATCGCCACTAGCCATTATACTCGACTCACTTTCTTGTTGATAAAGTAAATGATTGTCAGCCAATGACAATATATCAGCATAATTCAAACCAAAATGACTTAAATTAATATGTCTTTGTCTATCTTTATTTAAAAAATTAAATAGGCCAGGCTGTTGGTAAGAGCCAGAGATAATGCGTATATTTTTTTTACTTTGATCTTTAACCGCTAAAGAACATGCCTTTGCAAATAATTTTGCATCAACAATGCTCATGTCTCGAAAAACCTTTAATGCTTTAAGTGAAAATGAGCCCGGTCGAGCTAATTCCCCAGCCAATATTTTAGCCCATAAATCTTGCATAGTTTTATTACTGACATCTTCAGCTAAAGCAATATAGCGGTTAAACCAATCTAAATCTGTTCTCTTATCAATGGAATTACTCGCACAAAAAGCGAATGTCTTTTCCATAATCGTTTCAATGTTCTTTTGCTTGCGTAGAGTCGCCAGTCGTTCACGCTTTATGCTTCGATCTTCTATAGGCATTTGTTTTTCTATAGGGATTAAAGCTGCTTCAAGTCCGAACTGTTGAGTTATTTTCAAAAATTGATCTTGTGCTAATGAATCCGTCGATTTTTTATTAGCGGTACTGTTCTCGATAGGAAGTTTACTATTTCTTTCACTTTTTTCGTCAACAACAATAACTGAAGATTTTTCTGGTTTCATTTTAACTCCTTTATTAATGGATGATTAATGCCGCCACCCTAGAAATAGTAATTGTTTATTTCATTATAGGCAGCTTATTATAATCATGGTGAATAGCAAAGAATAAAAATAATTGTCTGGATTTATTGAATAATGTGACAAGGGCTTTTATTATGGAAGTAGGGTTTCTGTATAAAAGAAATGTATCTAGTTAAGCCTAAATGCACGATTTGATTATTGTTGGCTTTATTAACTTAGTCAAACTGGTATTTCAATGTAATGAGTTTAACTAATTTATTTTTATAGCTTATAGTTAATACTTACCCAAAGTATTTGAGGACAGGATGCAAACATCAGAAGATTTACAAGATGATTTCTTATTTATTGATGATAGCGATGAAGATGAAATTATAGATGGAAATAATGAAGACGCATGGCGAGTTTTGATTGTCGATGACGATCCTGAAATTCATTCCGTAACTCAATTAGCACTATCAGACCTTATTGTTTTAGGACGTAGGCTTGAATATCTTCATGCATATTCTGGCGAAGATGCCTGTAAGTTAATAGAACAGAATCCTGATATCGTATTAGTATTACTTGATGTTGTCATGGAAACTGATGATGCTGGTTTAAATGTTGTTAAGTATATTCGTGAAGACTTGCAAAAAGAAGATATTCGAATTGTCTTGAGAACCGGACAACCTGGTTACGCTCCTGAAGAAAGTGTTATTAAAGAATACGATATCAATGATTATAAAACTAAAACAGAACTTACTCGAAGAAAATTAGTTACTACAGTTTATGCTGCTATACGTTCTTATCAACAAATTGCTAGTGTCACAGAAAGCCGTCGTGGATTAGAGAAAATTGTTGCAGGCTCAGCTCGTTTACTTGGGTTTCATACGATTAATGAATTTACTAATGCATCCCTTGAAGAATTAACGAATCTAATAGACCAAGATGCTGATTGCCTATTCTGTGCTCAAGGGCAAGGGATTATTGAGAATGCAAATGATCTAAGCTTTTATGTTATAGCGCAAAAAGGTTTCTCATCCTTATTAGCAAAAAAGAAATTACAGTCATTACATAATGATCAAATTAATAACCAAGTTAAAGCCTGTTTTACTCAGAAAGCTAATCAATATTTAGATGATTCAGTTTGTTTATACTTAGCTAAAGGACTTTATCGAGTTGTTATTTATCTTACGTTAACTGCACCACTTAGTGACGTACAAAAACAATTGATTGAAGTCTTTTTAACTAGACTTGCTGTTGGTTATGAAAACGTTCACTTGTTTCAAAAACTTAATAATGCAGCGTATAAAGATTGGTTAACAAGTTTACCTAATCGATTAGCATTTGTTCATCTTTTAGATAAGTTTGCCAAAAATAACGATGGTGATGATGTGGCAGCATTGATTGACTTGAATCATTTTAGTGATGTCAATGATGCGCTTGGCCAAGATGTTGGTAATCAACTATTAGCCGCTGTTGCTCAACGTTTACAAACGTTAGGGTGTAACTGTAAGGTTGCACGTGTTGGCGCTGATGTTTTTGGTGTTATTGGCTCTAAAGACTGCCTTACTCCAGCTGCATTAGCTCAGTTATTTGAAGAACCTTTCGTGGCAGGTGAGCAAAATTTTCCTATTAATGCTTGCTTTGGCTTTTGTACTAAAAAACACGCGAATATTAGCGGCGTTAAAGTGTTAAACCAAATTAATATTGCGCTAAATTTAGCTAAAAAGACACGATTAGAGCAGTTTGCTTATTATGATCCTGATCTAGAAGATGAAACGCAATGGCGTTTGAATATGATTAGGCAGCTACGTACAGATTTTGCAAATAATCGACTTGAGCTATGGTATCAACCACAGCTATCTTTAAGTTCGGGTCGAGTTATTGGTGCAGAAGCCTTGCTACGCTGGCGCACTGCAGAGGGTAAGTTTATTTCTCCTGCGGTATTTATTCCAATAGCTGAATACTCGGGACTTATTATTGAAATAGGAGACTGGGTTGTTCATCAAGCTTGTGCTCAAATTAAGCAGCTTAATGAAAAGAACTTTGATCAAGTTACTATTTCGGTGAATGTATCCATTCCACAATTTAGACGTGGAAACTTTGTAAACACCGTATTAAATGCCATAAAAGAACATAAAATAACACCAAACTTGTTAGAGTTAGAAATAACTGAAAATATTTTAATGGATGATCCACAAGTTGTTATTGATGCTCTAACACAATTAAAATCTCACGATATTGGAATTGCGCTTGATGATTTTGGTACAGGTTTTTCATCGCTGAATTATTTACAAAAATTACCTTTAGATCGACTTAAAATTGATCGTGCTTTTGTAACAAATATAGCAAAAGAAGGTCAGTCTGTTATAGCCGAAACTATTATTGATTTAAGTAAAAAAATGAATCTTAAAGTGATAGCTGAAGGTATTGAAGAGACTGAACAACAAGAGCGATTAATCGAATTAGGCTGTGATGAAGTGCAAGGGTTTTATTTCGCGAAACCAATGCCTAAAGATGAATTTTTGGTATTTTTAGAAAATAACCGTTTAAAGTGCCAGTAACTGTTATTCATTAGTAGTTTTGTAAAGCTAGCACTTATATAAATTATCGATAAGGCAAAATATTCATTATTATGCCTTATCGAACTATCATCAAAATTGAAAAGTTCAGTACTTCTAAAGCAATGAATAATTATATACGCTCAAGTCGTCGTATTAATTATCTTCTGATTTTATAGCCTCTATTTTATCTGAGATACAGGTTAACCCCCCTCGTTATATAGCAATTCATGAATAACTATCCAATGATTATTGCAGCATATGATTAGTGTTCTAACTGTGAAATATGAAATTATTCTCTCTACAGGAAAACATTTTTATTGTAAGTTGTGCCTAGCAATAATCTATATAAACAGACTTAATACAATCAATTTAAACGCTTGTTTAAATGTTGTTGCAATTCAACTTTTTTCAAGGCACACTCAGTCGTCTATTAATTACTTAATAGTATTAGATTGGCTATATAATAATATTCAATTACCTAGATAGAAGAGTATCTATTTGGTTAACTATATATCCGTTATACATTTCAGGCAGAGCTAAGCGCCATGATTGGTAATGGGTATAACAAAATAATTAAATCAGCAAAACATCAACACCACTTTTAGGTGAAGGAGACAAAGCATGATATATCAAGGCAAAAGCCTTTCAGCCCAATTGCTAGAAGACGGCATCGTCGAGTTTAAATTCGACGCTCAGGGATCAGTAAATAAATTTGATCAAGCAACTTTTGTAGAGTACCGAGATGTCGTTGCAGCCATTAATAATTGCGATGCAGCCAAAGGTGTATTAGTAACATCGGCTAAATCTACATTTATCGTTGGTGCAGATATTACTGAGTTCTTAGAAACATTTAAATTACCTGAGGAAGAACTCGTTCCTTGGGTTAAGCAAGCTTCTGATGTATTTGATTCATTTGAGGATATCAACTTACCTACGATTGCAGCAATAAATGGTTTTGCACTTGGTGGTGGTTGTGAAATGACATTAGCATGTGATTATCGTGTAGCTGATACTTCAGCTGTTATTGGTCTACCGGAAGTTAAATTAGGCTTAATTCCAGGGTTTGGTGGCACGGTAAGATTACCTCGACTTATTGGTTTTGATAATGCAGCTACTTGGATGTCTACAGGTAAAGCTCATAAGCCTGCTGCGGCACTTGCACAAGGTGCTATTGATGCGGTTGTGGATCCTGAAAACTTGAGATCAGCAGCCATTAACATGCTTAAACTCGCAATGGATGGTAAATTAGATTGGCGCGCTAAACGTCAGCCTAAGCTAGAGGCATTGAGTTTATCAGAAACAGAAATGCTTATGTCAGCAACAACATGCAAGGGTATGATTGCGGCTAAAGCGGGTAAACACTACCCAGCGCCTATGATAATGATCAATACGCTAATTGCTGCTGCTGGTTTGGATCGCAATGCTGCAATGGCTATAGAAAATGCCAATTTTGCTAAAGTGGGTAAAACTGATGCGGCTACAGCGCAAATTGGTTTATTCATGGCGGATCAAGTCGTTAAGGGTAAAGCGAAAAAGGCTAGTAAACTTGCCACTAAAGCAGTTAAAAAAGCGGCAGTACTTGGTGCAGGCATTATGGGTGGTGGTATTGCATATCAATCAGCCTATAAAGGTACACCGATCATTATGAAAGATATTAATGATCAAGCACTTGATTTAGGTTTAACTACTGCAGCAGGCATATTAACTAAGCAAGTTGATCGTGGCCGCATGAATGCTAAAAAAATGGCAGGCGTGTTGAATAACATTACTCCATCACTTAGTTATGACAGTGTTAAAGATGTTGATATTGTTGTTGAAGCTGTTGTAGAAAACCCGAAAGTGAAAGGCATTGTTTTAGCCGAAGTTGAAGGTCAAATTAGTGAAGATGCGATTCTTACGTCTAACACTTCAACAATCTCGATTGATTTATTAGCACAAAGTGTTAAGCGCCCAGAAAACTTCTGTGGTATGCATTTTTTCAACCCAGTAAATAAAATGCCATTAGTTGAAATTATTCGTGGTAAAGATACTTCTGAAGAAACTGTTGCTTCGGTTGTTGCTTATGCCGCTAAAATGGGTAAATCACCGATTGTTGTTAATGATTGTCCTGGTTTTTATGTTAACCGTGTGTTGTTCCCGTACTTTGCAGGCTTTAGTCAGCTTGTACTTGAAGGTGCAGACTTTACCGCAATTGATAAAGTGATGGAGAAACAATTTGGCTGGCCTATGGGACCTGCTTATCTACTTGATGTTGTTGGTGTAGATACTGCAGATCACTGTACCAGTGTCATGTCGTCAGGTTTCCCAACACGTATGCAAAAAATTGATAATGATCCAGTAAGCACACTATATGCAAGTGAACGTTTAGGTCAGAAAAATGGTAAAGGCTTTTATGATCACATCAAAGATAAACGCGGTCGTCCGGCCAAAGTTCCTGCACCAGCAGCTTATGAGTTAATGGCTCCACATTGCGCAGATAAAAAAGACTTCAGCAGTGAAGAGATTATTGCACGTATGATGATCCCTATGGTTAATGAAGTCGTACGTTGTTTAGAAGAAGGTGTTGTTGATTCAGCAGCTGAAGCTGACATGGGCTTGATCTATGGTGTAGGTTTCCCTCCATTTAGAGGCGGTGCAATTCGTTATTTAGAAACACTTGGCTTAGATAGCTATATCGCTATGGCAGATAAATACGCCCATTTAGGTGAAATTTATCAAGTGACTGATGGAATGCGCGAGATGGCTAAATCAGGTAAATCATATTTCACAACCGATGTTAAAACAGCTTAAGCGAGGAGAATAAAATGAATGAAGTTGTAATTGTAGACTGCATACGAACTCCAATGGGTCGCTCTAAGGCCGGTGTTTTTCGTAACGTACGTGCTGAAGCATTATCAGCACACTTAATGAAACAAATTTTAGCGCGTAACCCTGCACTTGATCCTGAAGACATCGAAGATGTTATTTGGGGTTGTGTAAAACAAACTAAAGAACAAGGTTTTAACATTGCTCGTAATGCGTCATTACTTGCAGGTTTACCAAAGTCTATTGGTGGCGTTACCGTTAACCGTTTATGTGGCTCTTCAATGGAAGCACTACATCAAGCGAGTACTAGCATAATGTCTGGCCAAGGAGATGTATTCCTTATTGGTGGTGTTGAGCATATGGGACATGTTCCTATGATGTACGATGTTGATTTTGATCCAGCATTGAATAAACATATAGCTTTAGCTTCAGGTAATATGGGGTTAACAGCTGAGCTATTAGGTAAACAGCATGGTATTACCCGTGAAATGCAGGATGCTTTTGGTGCTCGCTCTCATCAAAAAGCTCATGAAGCAACACTTGCAGGTCGTTGGGATAATGAAATAGTTGCTACCCAAGGCCATGATGCTTCAGGTGCGTTAACTATTGTTGAGCATGATGAAGTTATTCGTCCAGAAACAACAGCAGAAAGCTTATCAGGATTACGTCCAGTATTTGATCCTGTTAATGGTACTGTAACAGCTGGTACCTCATCAGCATTATCTGACGGTGCTTCAGCAATGCTAGTAATGTCAGCAGAAAAAGCTAAAGCGTTAGGCTTAACGCCACGAGTGAAAATTCGTGGTATGGGTGTTGCTGGTTGTGATCCTTCAACGATGGGTTTTGGTCCGGTACCAGCGACAAAGAAAGCACTGAAACGTGCTGGCTTATCGATTGAAGATATTGAGTTATTTGAATTTAACGAAGCTTTTGCTGCCCAAGCACTATCTTGTGTTAGAGCATTGAAAGTAGAAGATAAGATGGATCAAATCAACTTAAATGGTGGTGCTATTGCATTAGGTCATCCATTAGGTTGTTCAGGTTCTCGTATTTCAGGAACGTTAATTAACTTGATGGAAGGACAAGATGTGAACTTAGGTTTAGCCACTATGTGTATCGGGCTAGGTCAGGGGATTGCAACTGTTTTCGAAAGAGTCTAATTAATCATCATTATCTTTGCTAATAGGTATTTATATTGCGTTGAAAGTACTCACAAATTCTTCGGGAAATAATTTGAACATCCGAAGGATGGCCTGAAAGGCGAAGTACAGGATGTACGGAGTAATGACTAGCGTCAACTCCGTGCTTTCGCCTTATCTAAACACTTATTATCTTCGATAATAACGATGAATACTTTTAAAGAATAGATAAATAAAAAAACCAGCAATTGCTGGTTTTTTTGTCTTCAAGATGTAATGGCTATGTTTTTATTTAGAAAATACGTCTTGTAGTGGTGGTACAACTTGTTTCTTACGGCTAAGTACACCGTCAAGCCATACTTTGCCATCTGTTGTTGCTTTACCATAAGCTTCCAATGACAAGTTATCATTATCACTAACGACAAGAAGCTCAGAGCCTTCCTTCATAATATCAGTTAATAACAATAATACGCTGTGGCGATTGCCTTCAGCTTTTAGTTTAGCGATATCAGCTTCTAAATCAGCTTTCATATCATCAAAAATTGCGAGATCAATAACCTCTAATTGGCCAATACCAACAAGGTTTCCGTTCATGTCGAAATCTTTAAAATCACGAAGAACTAAATCGCGTACTGGCGTGCCATCAACCGCAGACTTAACTCTGAACATATCCATGCCCAATTCTTCAGGGTTTTCAATGCCTGCAATTTCAGCTAATGCCTCAACACATTTGATATCGGCCGTAGTACACGTTGGTGATTTAAAAATAACGGTATCACTTAAAATTGCACACATCATTGCGCCGGCGATATTTTTAGGAATTTCAACGTTATGAAAATCATACATCATTTTGATAATTGTATTTGTACAGCCTACAGGACGAACCCAGATCTCTAATGGCGTTGAAGTGGTAATATCGCCTAGTTTGTGATGATCAATAATGCCTAAAATAGTTGCATCGTCAATATCATCTGGACCTTGAGTACGCTCAGAGTGATCAACAATATAAAGGCTTTCTCCAGCGTAACTAGTTTTTAATTCTGGTTGTTCAAAGCCAAACTTGTCTAAAATAAACATTGTTTCTGGCGTTAATTCACCTAAACGAGCTGGAACGGTTTCTTCGCCCAAAGTCGTTTTTAAGTAAGATAAAGCTATGGCAGAACAGATTGAATCAGAATCAGGAATCTTGTGACCAACAACATAATTTGGCATGGTTAAATCTCTTAAAAAATTAAATTAATATTGTTTATATTTTATCAAGAAATTTATAGGCAGGATACAATTAGCTCTGTCTCTTATACACATCTGACGCTGCCGACGAAGAGG
>CAJXUT010000096.1 GCA_913061365.1 uncultured Colwellia sp. | reverse complement strand
TCACTGGAGCTTTAAGCTCCCTAAAGGGTCGTTGGAGACTACAACGTTGATAGGTCAGGTGTGTAAGGGTTGTGAGGCCTTGAGCTAACTGATACTAATTACCCGTGAGGCTTAACCATACAACACCCAAGTGGTTTTGTAGATTAAGACTGACATGAAAACATCACGTACTTACGTGTTACTTGAATTACTGAGTGTATTTATAGAGAACGATGTTCTTAAAGCTTTCGAGATTGTAACTTTTTTGTTTAGCGACAATAGCGCTGTAGACCCACCTGAACCCATTCCGAACTCAGAAGTGAAATGCAGTAGCGCCGATGGTAGTGTGGGAGTTCCCATGTGAGAGTAGGACATTGCTAAGCTTCTATTTAGAAAAGCCCGCAACATTGTTGCGGGCTTTTTGCTGTCTGGCGATTAAAACTTAATGGGACACAAAAGAATTACAGTAGCTCCATAGGCTAGTGTGACCTCTGTTAGTTAACCCCATGTGATCCTTTAACTAGCTCAGGATGAACGGGGAAATTACTAAGCTTCTATTTAGAAAATCCCGTAGATAAGTGGCGGGCTTTTTGCCGTCTGGCGATTAAAACTGAGTGGGCTACAAAACAATTACAGCAGCGCCCTGGGGGAGTGTGACTTATGTTAGTTAAGCACATGTGAGCGTAGAACATTGTTAAGGTTCAATTTAGAGAAGCCCGTAGATAAGTGATGGGCTTTTGCTGCCTGCCTAAAAAATAATTAGCTGATTATGATCAATACTATTTCGATGAAAGCTGTTGCTTGAATATAAGGCACAATTTATTACGAGCTTAATTACAGTAAATAAATGGAATGACTCAAAGAAGAAAAGGTAAATATGATTTTGGTAATGAAGTTTATAATTAAATAGTTTAACAATAGAAAGTGTGTTATTTCTTGATAGGTTAATTAAGAATAAGTTTGTAGGTGCTTTGAAGAGTAATATGACTTCCAAGGTGCCGCAGTTAACCGTAGTCCTGAACACCGTGTGTTCAGGGCGGAAGTATCATTTTAACCGTAGGC
Organism: uncultured Colwellia sp.; assembly: GCA_913061365.1. Lineage (GTDB taxonomy): Bacteria > Pseudomonadota > Gammaproteobacteria > Enterobacterales > Alteromonadaceae > Colwellia. The sequence goes on along the minus strand of CAJXUT010000096.1, from coordinate 12,283 downwards.
TTCCCGATACGAGCCGGGCTTGCACAAAAGCTAATAATCAATTTCCTTAGGTAAAACTTATCGGCTCAGGGACATAGTTACTTGCGAACACCCCAGAAGACATATTCATTATAGCTAAAATAATAATAGAGATAAGCTTTTTTTAACTGGTAGGAGCTAACTGTTGTCAATTTGAACGTTTTACGCTTGCTTCTTATTCGCTGGTGTAATCGCTTGCTCAATTGTAGATTGTAATAGCGCAATTCTTCTTTTATTTTCTTGCTGCTCAGTTTTTAATTTTTGCTCAGAAGCTAATAACTCGTTCGTTAAGTTTAACGCTGTCATAAGAAGTGCTTGATCGGGAGAAGCGATTGATTTGCTACTGTTGGCATTTTTTAAGCGCTCTGATAATTCAGCCGCGGCACTGAGTAAAGCACTTTCTTTCCCTATAGGGCAAGAAACTTTAAGTTTGCGATCAATAATATTGATTTCAACAGTACGATGACTCATTCGCTTTAATTCCAAGAATAATTTACGATATATATGACAATAACTTGCACTATAACTGTGCTGATTTGGCTATGCAAGCAAATGCATATGTTTCTATGATTTTTCATGTCTTTTAGGTTGTGCAGTGCTAGAATAGCGTCATAATTTTATTTCCTTTATGTAAGTTATTAACCATGTCTGAAGATTCTTCTAAAAAAAGTAACCTCGATTTTTCATCAATTCAAGCTATTATCACCACCGAGAATGTTCAAAGTCACGTTAGTGAAGTACATGGTGTACTCACTGGACTTATTTGTGCGGGATATAGTTTTGAAGAGCAAAACTATATTGATTTACTCAATGATATTCTTATTAATGGTGAAGGCTTTCCTAATACGGTAAAAACAGCCATCAAACAAATGTATAGTGAATTGTGGTCTGGAATTCTTGATGATGCCTACTCTTTTCAGTTAATGCTACCAGATGATGATGATTCAATTGTCGAACGAGGACATGCTTTAGGTAAGTGGGTACAGGGTTTTAACTTAGGTTTTGGTCTACAGCAAAAAAATAGTCCGGTAACATCAAGTGAAGTCAAAGAAGTGTTAACTGATTTTTCAGAAATAGCTAACCTTTCTGATGAAATGGAAGAAGATGAAGATACTGAACAAGCTTATTTTGAAATAAGTGAGTATGTACGTATTTCTGCTTTATTATGCTTTAGTGAGTTAGGCTCATCTCCTGCACCAATTGATAATAAAAATACCGATAATACCATTCACTAAAACTGTTCATTAGAGACGTTATGACTAAACTGCACGAAGTATCATCTACACAATTACCGGGAATTGATAAATTACCTATCAGTGACTTTAAAAATCATAGAGATAATTTCTTCAATAAAATGGCACCAAATAGTGTTGCATTTTTTTCTGCTTCTCATGAAGCCACTCGTAGTAATGATACTGAGTATGCATTTTGTCAAAATAAGCACTTTTATTACTTAACTGGTTTTAATGAACCTGATGCATTACTGTTATTACTTAAAACAGACGATGTTCAACGATCTATTTTATTTTCTCTGCCAAAAGATAAAGCTCATGAAGTATGGCATGGCCGAAGAGTTGGACAAGAGAAAGCCTGTCAATTTTATAATTTCGACCAAAGCTTTGAACTAGATGAACTATCTAATCTTGTACCACAATATTTAAATGACTTAAGTCAGGTTTATTTTTGTTTTGACAGTAATGAAATGTCACAGCAAGTATTTACTTGGTTATCACAAGTGCGATCAACTATACGTCAAGGGAGTAAAGTACCTGAGGTGTTAATTGATGCCAGTCCCATTATTAATGAACTACGTTTAATTAAGAGTGCTAATGAAATAGCCGTAATGAGACAAGTTAATTATATATCAGGTTTAGCGCATCAACGTGCAATGTTACAAAGTGATGTTGGAAAGTATGAGTATCAAATTGAAACAGAACTGTTGCATGAGTTTTCTCGTTTGGGAGCTCGTCATCCTGCCTATGCGAGCATAGTTGCGGGTGGGGATAATGCTAATATTCTACATTACACTGATAATGACGAAACGCTACAAGACAATGAACTGTTATTAATTGATGCAGGAGGTGAATTATCAGGATATGCCGCAGATATCACTAGAACATTTCCTATTAATGGAAAATTTACTGAACCGCAAAAATTACTATATCAAGTTGTATTAAATGCACAGTTAACCGTTATTAAAGCAATCAAACCGGGTACCAGTTTTGCGAAACTGAATGCTATTGCAAATGAGTGTTTGACCCAAGGCTTAATTGATTTAGATATATTGTCAGGGGACTTAAAAGAATTACTTGATGAAAAAGCATGTAAGAAATACTTTATTCATGGTTTAGGTCACTGGTTAGGTTTAGATGTTCATGATGTTGGTGACTATCACATTAATGATAATAAAGAACAGTGCCGTGAATTTGTGGCTGGTATGGTATTAACCATTGAACCAGGTCTCTATATGCCGAAAGATGATTATGCTTTAGAGGAAAAATGGCGAGGTATTGGTATTAGAATTGAAGATAATATTGTAGTTACCGAGCAAGGGTATGACAATTTGACAGTAAACTCTCCACGAACAATTAATGACATTGAAGCATTAATGCAAAACAAAGCGACGAACCTTTAGTTAATAGTAAAGTAAAAAATCATGAGCCTTAATAAACACACTTTCGATATCATCATTTCTGGCGGCGGCTTATCAGGGAGCTTAATGGCATTAAGCCTTGCTGATTTAACTAAACCTGATGGTAGTTTGTTATCAATTGCTATTGTAGAAGCAAATAAACCTGATTTTAATACGCTAGCTGAACATAAAACATCACAAAGTATTACTACACCATTATTTGATGATCGAGTATTGGCATTGTCACATGCAAGTGCAGACTATCTTAAAAGTGTTAACGTATGGCAGCATATAGCGAATGATGCTTGTGCAATTCAGAAAATTGATATCTCAGATCGAGGTCATTATGGCAAAGCGCGTATAGATGCCAATAACCATGGTGTGTCAGCACTTGGCTATGTGATTGCAATGGCTAAGATTGGTGAAGGGCAGCTAACTGCCTTAGCGAGTAAAGCCAATGTGAAATGGTTTAGTCCAGAGTCAATTGCTGATATTGACTGGCAAGAAAGTATCGAAGCCTCTCAAGAAAATTCATGTTCAACTGAGCAATTAAAAAATAAACTAATAAAGGTATCACTTAGATCTGGTGACGTATTACAAACACATTTGTTGCTTGCGTGTGATGGTGCTAATTCCCCTTGTAGGGTGTTAGCAAATATTGAAGCAAGTAAAAGTGATTATCACCAAGTTGCGCTTATCGCTAATGTTGCCACAGAAAAGCCGCATAACAATAAAGCTTTCGAACGCTTTACGGAAAATGGGCCAATTGCAATGCTACCTTTAACTGCATTGAATAGTATTCCCCATCGATGCTCGCTGGTGTGGACAATGTCGGCTGAGCAAAGTGAAAAATTACTAACCTTAAATGATGATGATTTTTGCGAACAGCTTGAGGTCGCTTTTGGTAGTTGGCTTGGCAAAATTACTCAAGTAGGAAAGCGAGATGTTTATCCGTTAGTCCTTTTACAAGCAAAACAGCAAACATATCACCGCATGGCACTTATTGGAAATGCATCACATACAATTCATCCTATCGCTGGCCAAGGCTTTAACCTTGGTTTACGTGATGTGCAATTGATGGCAAGCTTGATCGAAAAACAACTGCTTACTCAGTCTGATTTGGGGGATTTTGCTTTACTCAATGAATATTCAGTACAACGAACACAAGATCAAAAACAAATCATCAGCCTAACGGACTCACTGGTTACCTTATTTTCTAATGACTTGCCTCCCTTGATTGTAGGGAGAAATACCGGTTTAAAAGTAATGAATTACTTTCAGCCATTAAAAAGAACCTTAGTTAATAAACTCATGGGCTATTAAAGAGATAAACAATGCAAAAATTTGACGTATTAATTGTAGGCGCTGGCATGGTGGGTTTAACTCTAGCGTTGGCATTAAGAAAAACGACCGATTTAAAAATTGCTATAGCTGATACTTTGCCAGTAAGTGAGCTAACTTCTGAACCAGAGGTTAGGGTTAGTGCTATAAATGTTGCTAGCCAAACAATACTTGAAAATTTAGATGTCTGGGCTGATATAGAGTCGACCCGCCTGCAACCATACCAAAATATGCATGTTTGGGATAAGGAAGGATTAGGAAAGCTAGCGTTCTCTCTTGATGACTTAGGCAGCTTCCCTAGGCAAGAAAGCCTTGGTTGGATTATAGAAAATAAAGTTATTCGCAATGCGCTATGGCATAAAGCACAAGCTGACGAAGGGATTAGTTTCTTTACGGATCATAAATTAGCAAGTATTGCCGAAGGTGACAGTGAATCTTTTATTAGTTTTGAAGCGCCATTAAATGATAATAACGGCACACAAACCCCTTTAATAGCTAAACTTGTTGTTGGTGCAGATGGTGCAAACTCATGGGTTCGTCAGCAAATTGCCACACCTATGATTACACGCGATTATGATCATCATGCTATTGTTGCGACTGTTAAATGTTCGCAAGGACATAATAATACCGCATGGCAAGTGTTTTTACCTACGGGCCCGTTAGCATTCTTACCGCTATACCCAGCAAGTGAAGATACCTGCTCAATTGTTTATTCCACTTCTCCGGCAGAAGCTCAAAGGCTAATAGCCCTTAACAATATCGACTTTGCTAAAGAGTTAACCGCAGCAAGTGACGGTAAACTAGGTACTATTGAGTTAATGAGTGAACGTTTTACTCATCCGCTTACCATGCGTTTAGCCCAAGATTTTGTTAAAGGTAGAGTTGTGCTAATTGGAGATGCCGCACATACTATTCATCCATTAGCGGGCCAAGGCGTTAATCTTGGTCTATTAGATGCCGCAGCATTGGCAGAAAGTCTAACCTCATTAACATCATCACAAAACACTAAAGAGAAAAATTTCACTTCCTCTACTGTATTGAAAGCATTTTCTCGTGCTCGTAAAAGTGAAGCAACAGAAATGATTGCTGCAATGGAAGCGATAAAGCAGACTTTTGGTGTTCAACAACCTGGTATTAAATTACTACGGGGTATTGGGTTAAGTTTACTGGATAATATTAAGCCAGCTAAAAAAATATTGGTTGAAAAAGCCCTTGGTTTAACCAGTTATTTACCGGAATTAGCCTCAAAACAGCGAAATTAGTCCTTATTTTCGATATTTTATTCAGCTAAGCCAAAAATTAATCACCACAATGCAAGCACTTTTATTAGTGAAACGATGTTATATTTTTTAAAAAGTGATTTTGTAGAATTTTATTTTGTTTAGAGTAATTAGTCTGATTTAAATTTGAAAAGAATGCTTTTACTTGTTGAATAAACGGAAATCGCTGTCTATAATTACCTTAACTGTTCAACACCTGTCACCCTAAAGGTAGATACTATGACTAATAAAACTGTATTACACGCAAAACATTTGGCCGCTGGCGCTAAAATGGTTGATTTCTATGGCTGGGAAATGCCGATTAATTATGGCTCTCAAATAGAAGAACATAATGCTGTTCGTACAGATGCTGGTATGTTTGATGTATCACATATGACAATTGTTGATGTACAAGGTAGTGACGCAAAAGCATTCTTACGTCGTTTAGTAATTAACGATGTTGCAAAACTAACTGTTGCGGGTAAAGCACTTTACACAGGCATGTTAACTGAAGATGCTGGTGTTATTGATGACTTAATTATTTATTTCTTCTCTGATACTGATTACCGTTTAGTTGTGAACTCAGCTACACGTGAAAAAGATCTTGCTTGGATGAATAAGCAATCAAGCGGTTTTGATATTACGATTACTGAACGTCCTGAATTTGGCATGATTGCTGTACAAGGTCCTCAAGCGGTAGCGAAAGTTGCTGAATTATTAACAACAGAGCAAGCTGCTGCTGTTGAAGGTATGAAACCATTTTTTGGTGTGCAAATTGGTGACTTATTTATCGCTACTACAGGTTACACTGGCGAAAATGGTTATGAAATTATTGTTCCTAACGATGCCGCTGAAGATTTCTGGCAAAAGCTAGTTGATGTAGGCGTTGTACCATGTGGTTTAGGTGCTCGTGACACATTACGTTTAGAAGCAGGTATGAACCTTTACGGTTTAGATATGGATGAAACTGTTTCTCCTCTAGCAGCGAACATGGCTTGGACTATTAGCTGGGATCCTGAAGACCGTGACTTTATCGGTCGTGATGTATTAGCTGCACAAAGAGCTGCCGGCGACCAACCTAAGCTAGTTGGCTTAGTTATGGAGCAAAAAGGTGTTTTACGCTCTCATCAAGTTGTTGTAACTGAGTTTGGAAACGGTGAAATTACTTCAGGTACTTTCTCTCCAACACTAGGTCACAGTATTGCTTTAGCACGTGTTCCACGTAGCGTGAAAGTGGGAGATACAGTTGAAGTTGAAATGCGTAAGAAATTAGTTAAAGTTCTAGTAACTAAGCCAAGTTTCGTACGTAATGGTAAAAAAGTTTTTTAATCCATATAAAATTTGGAATTGCAGTATTTAGATTCATCACTCATAATTTGGTGAGTCGACTGTAATTTCAGCCAATTAGGATTTATACTACCGTTTAGTCATTACTAAATAATAAATGAATTTAAACGATTTTAAGAATTTAACAAATAGGAAAAATTAAAATGAGCAACATTCCTTCAGAATTAAAATATGCAACTTCTCATGAGTGGACTCGTAACGAAGGCGACGGTACTGTAACTGTTGGTATTTCAGAGCACGCGCAAGGCCTTTTAGGCGATATGGTTTTTGTTGATTTGCCAGATGTTGGCGATGAAGTAAATGCTGGTGATGACATTTGTGTTGCTGAATCAGTGAAAGCTGCATCAGACATTTATGCACCTGTTTCAGGCGAAATCATTGAAGTAAATGAAGAACTTGAAGACGCTCCAGAGTTAGTAAACTCTGATGCTTTTGGCGAAGGTTGGTTATTTAAAATCAAACTTTCTGATGCGAGTGAGTTAGAAAACTTACTTGACGCTGAAGGTTATGCGAACTCTATCGACGAAGACTAGTTTTAGCACCAACAATTAGATTTTACTTGTAGTGTCAATGTTCTATTTATTGACACCATTTGTTAAAGGCTAATTGTCGTAGCTAAAGCCAATTAAGCCTCTTTTTTTATAAGAATTTGAGGCTTTATTTTTATTCTAAATTAATACAATTTATTTAAGTGATACTCTTATGACCTCAAAAGCAACTATTAACTCATTAGCTGAGTTAGAGCAAACTCAAGACTTTATTCGTCGCCATATTGGGCCTAGTGAATCTGAAACTCAATCCATGATTAATTATCTTGGCGCTGAATCAGTTGATGCGTTAATTGATGAAATTGTACCTAGCGATATTCGTCTTGCTGATCTTCCAAATGTTGAAGAAAGTAAAACTGAAGTACAAGCATTATCAGATCTTAAAGCTGTAGCTAGCTTAAATAAAATTAACGATAACTATATTGGTTTAGGTTACTTTGGTACTTTAACGCCTAACGTTATTTTACGTAACGTTTTAGAAAATCCAGGTTGGTATACAGCGTATACGCCGTATCAACCAGAAATTGCACAAGGTCGTTTAGAATCATTATTAAACTACCAACAAATGTGTATAGACCTTACAGGTTTAGAACTAGCTTCAGCTTCATTATTAGATGAAGGTACTGCAGCAGCAGAAGCAATGGCATTAGCCAAACGTGTTTCTAAAAATAAAAAATCTAACTTATTCTTCATTTCAGATGATGTTTACCCACAAACTATTGACGTTGTTAAACAACGTGCAGAAATGTTTGGTTTTGACATTATAGTTGCTCCAGCGGCAGAAGCGGCAGAGCAAGATATCTTTGGTGCACTTATCCAGTACCCAGGTGCTTCAGGTGAAGTAGCAGATATCAGCGAGTTAATTGCTAAAATTCACGAGAAAAAAGGTATCGTTGCAGTAGCTGCTGACATCATGAGCTTAGTATTACTTAAATCTCCAGGTGAATTAGGCGCTGACGCTGTAATTGGTTCAAGCCAACGTTTTGGTGTTCCAATGGGATACGGTGGTCCACACGCTGCATTCTTCACTACATCTGAAAAATACAAACGTTCATTACCTGGTCGTATTATTGGTGTTTCAAAAGATACACGCGGTAAAAGCGCATTACGTATGGCTATGCAAACACGTGAGCAACATATTCGTCGTGAAAAAGCTAACTCAAATGTTTGTACAGCTCAAGTATTACTTGCCAACATGGCAGCGTTCTACGCGGTATACCACGGTCCTCAAGGTTTAAAAACTATTGCTAACCGAATTCACCGTTTAACTGACATTTTATGTTTAGGTACAGCATCAAAAGGCTTAACAGCTGTACATGCTAACTACTTTGACACATTAACATTCAGTGTTGATAACAAAGACGAAATCGTAGCACGTGCATTGGCTGCTAGCGTAAACTTACGTACTGATGTTGAAGGTCAAGTTTCTATCTCATTAGATGAAACAACAACGCGTCAAAACGTAGCACAATTATTTGATATTCTTCTAGGTGAAGGTCATGGATTAAATGTAGATGAACTTGATGACAAGGTTGTTGCTTGTGGTCACTCATCAATTCCTGCTTCTTTAGTTCGTGAGTCTGAAATATTAACTCACCCAGTATTTAACTCATACCATAGCGAAACAGAAATGTTACGTTATATAAAAAGACTTGAAGACAAAGATTTAGCATTGAACCACTCAATGATTTCTTTAGGTTCTTGTACCATGAAGTTGAACGCAACAGCTCAAATGATCCCTGTATCATGGCCTGAATTTGCTAACATGCATCCATTTGCTCCAGTTGACCAAGCACAAGGTTACAAGCATATGATTGACGAACTAGCTAAATGGTTAGTTGAGTTAACAGGTTATGACAAAATGTCAATGCAACCTAACTCTGGTGCATCAGGTGAATATGCTGGCTTAATCGCTATTAGCAAATACCATGAAAGCCGTGGTGACTCACATCGTAACATTTGTTTAATTCCAGCATCTGCACACGGTACTAACCCTGCATCTGCAATGATGGTAGACATGAAAATTGTTATCGTTGATTGTGATAAAGAAGGTAACGTTGACATGGCTGACTTAAAAGCGAAAGCTGAAGAGTTAGCAGACAACCTTGCTTGTATCATGATCACTTACCCATCTACACATGGTGTATACGAAACAACAATTGCAGAAATTTGTAACATCATTCATGACAATGGCGGTCAGGTTTACCTTGATGGCGCAAACATGAATGCACAAGTTGGTTTAACTTCTCCTGGTTTCATTGGCGCTGATGTTTCTCACCTTAACTTACACAAAACATTCGCTATTCCACATGGTGGCGGTGGCCCAGGTATGGGACCTATTGGCGTTAAGTCACACTTAGCACCATTCTTACCTGACCATTCATTAGTGAATGTAGATGAGTTAACAAAAGGTAATGGCGCAGTTTCGTCAGCACCTTACGGTAGCGCAAGCATTTTACCTATTACTTACCTTTACATTGCAATGTTAGGTAAAAAAGGTGTAACTGATGCAACTAAATACGCAATTACAAATGCTAACTATGTAGCTAAAAAATTAGCAGAGCATTACCCAATTTTATATACAGGTAAAAATGGCCGTGTTGCACACGAATGTATTGTTGATTTACGTCCACTTAAAGCAACTTCAGGTGTTACCGAAGTAGATATTGCTAAGCGTTTAAATGACTACGGTTTCCATGCGCCAACTATGTCGTTCCCAGTAGCGGGCACGTTCATGATTGAACCAACAGAATCAGAGTCTAAAGTTGAGCTTGATCGTTTCATCGAAGCAATGGTTTGTATTCGTGATGAAGTACGTAAAGTTGAATCTGGCGAGTGGTCAAGTGATGATAACCCATTACACAATGCACCACATACATTAGCGGATATTACTGAACCATGGACTCGTGCTTACTCAGTTCAAGAAGCAGTATTCCCAGTACCAGCAGCTGCGGCAAGCAAATTCTGGCCAACGGTTAACCGTATTGATGATGTATTTGGAGACAGAAACTTAATTTGTTCATGTCCTCCTGTTGATAGCTATATCGACTAAAAAATAATGTTTCAGGGTATTTAAAACCCTGATAAGCATAATAAAAAATAGACAAACTTAGGTTTGTCTATTTTTTTGCTTAATGACGTTTGAAAATTGTTATTAAAGTTGGTTAACCTCTTTAGTTTATAAAAACGACCAGAGAAGTTTTTATAGCTGATTAAGTTGCAACGTTTGGTAAATTTCATAAAGGTGAATCAGAAATGATTCGCCTTTTTTTAATTTTCAATGTAAAAACTTATAATGGGCATTTCTTATCAATTTAGGATATGAAGTGTTAAGTCACTTAAGGCGATAGGAAGCCTAAAGTAATTAGAGGTACTTTACGCTTCTAAGTAGAACAAAACCTGTAGCAACTCATTAGGCCATGAATGCAAGTCTGACTTTCTACGAATAACGGCTAATTGCTTTTATATGATATGTTTTCTACAATGTGCGCCAGATAATGTACTTTATTATCTTCGTATATTAATTTGTAATTAATATTTATTTCTTTGCAGGTTTGAATTGATGAGAAAGTTTCTCCAACTTACCTTACTTTTATCATGCTTTTTGATACTTTGTTCAGACAACATCAATGTTATTGGTAACCTTGATGTTTGCGCTACTGTGCATGTACTCGAAGAAAACTTTAATGATACAGATAATCATGATCTTGATGATCTTTTAGCTCGAGCTGTTTTATTTACTGCCTCAATTTCACTCGCAGAACAAAAACTCCTTTTCAAACAAAACAGCAATAATACAGGGTTAACCCACAGTTTTATCCGCGCACCGCCAAAACATACTGCTTAAAATTCGCGGCACGAATACCATTCATTACAACTTTACATCTTATTGTGATTGGCATTTTGCGTCTGGAATTTATGATGATTTTTAACGTTACAGATCAACATGATGCATTGAAGAACTAATTTATTAATAAAGTTAGTTTTAAATAGTTATGTCCAAAGTAAAGCGAGATTTCTATCCTTTGAAATCATCACGTTGTTTACATTGATAATGATTTCAACGTTACCAATGTTAAGTCATAAATTCATTCTTTTGAGTTTTATTGGATTAGTACAAGCTTACGTCATTATGAAAATGGCTGGGCTTATCCATAAAACAAATTTTAAAATTTAAGTATCAATTTTATTAAGGGAGTTAACTCCACTTGAAAACATTATTAATAACATTATTGTTATACTGTTTTGGTATAACCACCGCTAATGCTTCACAGGCAACACTTAACCATTTAGACATGACATCATCAACATTAGGGCTTATTGCCTTGGTTGTGTTTGTTCTTGGTTATGGTTTAGTTATTGCTGAGGAGTTTATACATTTACGAAAATCTAAGCCTGTAATTTTAGCTGCAGGGCTTATTTGGGTTTTAGTTGCTATATTAGCTAAGAGTAAAGAGCATGGTAAAGCGTTAGTTGAACATGCGTTAAATCATAATTTGTTAGAATATTCGGCTTTATTACTGTTTCTACTTACGGCAATGATTTATGTCAATGCGATGACTGAGCGAAATGTATTTGAAGCATTAAGAGCATGGCTAGTTAAAAGAGGTTACAGCTATAAAAAGCTTTTTTGGATTACTGGATTTTTAGCTTTCTTCATTTCGCCTATCGCGGACAATCTAACAACAGCTTTATTGATGGGAGCTGTTGTATTGGCTGTAGGTTCAGACAAACCTAAATTTGTATCGTTAGCATTTATCAATATTGTTGTTGCAGCAAACGCAGGCGGGGCATTTAGTCCGTTTGGTGATATAACTACCTTAATGGTGTGGCAATCAGGTAATGTAGAATTCTTTGGTTTTTTTGCATTATTTATTCCTTCGCTTATCAACTTTCTATTGCCTGCAGCGATAATGAGTTTTGCTATTCCAAATGAAACACCAACAGCCTCAGAAGAGAAAGTATCCTTAAAAAAAGGCGCAATAACGATTTGTTTCCTGTTTATTTGTACCATTATTACCGCAGTAACTTTTGAGCAGTTTTTACATCTGCCTCCGTTTTTAGGCATGATGACAGGGTTGTCGTACTTATTCTTCTGTCTCTTATACACATCTGACGCTGCCGACGAAGAGGATAGT
>CAJXUT010000095.1 GCA_913061365.1 uncultured Colwellia sp. | reverse complement strand
ACGAGATTCCTCTACGTCTCGTGGGCTCGGAGATGTGTATAAGAGACAGATTTTAACGGTAATAGATATTGCTACAAGTCTTGTTATTGCTCAAATTGATGTGGGGGTTGAACCTGAAGGTTTGGCAGTCAGTCCTGATGGCAACTTGGTCGTTGTCACTTCAGAAACAACTAACATGGTGCATTGGATAGACACTAAAACTAATAAAATTATTGCCAATACCTTAGTCGGTGCAAGACCAAGATCGGCACAGTTTACCCAAGATAATAAACTTCTCTGGGTAAGTTCTGAAATTGGTGGTGATGTAGTAGTTATTGACGTTGCTAGCAAAGAAATTATCAAAGAATTCAACTTCACCATTCGTGGTATTCATAAAGACAGAGTGCAACCTGTTGGCATAGAATTAAGCCATGATGGCCGCTTTGCCTTTGTTGCTTTAGGACCTGCAAATCACGTTGCTGTAATTAACAGAAACTCAATGGAAATTGATAAATACTTATTAGTAGGACGTCGTGTTTGGCAATTAGCATTAAACCAAGATCAAAGCCAACTACTCACAACCAACGGAATAAGTGGCGATGTATCTGTTATTGATGTAAACAAAATGAAAGTGACCAAATCAATAAAGGTAGGTCGTTACCCTTGGGGCGTAACGATCAAACATAGCAACAAGCACAGTAAAAAATAAGTTAAGGATTTTAACTATGGGCATAGTAACTAATAATTTATCTTTTACTTATGGTAAGAAAAAAGCCTTAAATAACGTGAATCTATCACTAACATCAGGATTTAATGTACTGTTGGGCCCAAATGGTGCCGGTAAAAGTACATTATTTTCCTTACTCACAGGGCTTAGACAAACGACTCATGGTTCTATTAAAATTAATAACAAAGACTTGCACAAACATAAGTCAGAAATAATGTCTCAAATGGGTGTTGTCTTTCAACAAAGCACCTTAGATTTAGACTTATCAGTAAAGCAAAACCTATTCTATTATGCTTCTTTACATGGTATAGCCCCTCAAAGAGCGCTACAAAATATTGAATTAATTTTACAACAGCTTAGCTTAACCGAGCGTCTCAATGACAAAGTTAGAACATTGAACGGCGGACATCGACGACGTGTTGAAATTGCTCGTGCACTCATTCATCAGCCTAAAATATTACTACTTGATGAAGCAACCGTTGGCTTAGATGTAGACAGTCGTTTACTCATTATTTCTTATGTTCGTAATCTTTGCATTCAACATAATATATGCGCACTGTGGACAACCCATTTAATGGATGAAGTAGAAGCTGATGATCAACTCATAATTATCAACAATGGTGAGATTCAAGCACAAGCTAAAAGTAGTGAACTGTATGAAAAACACAATGTAGATGACACTCATCAACTGTATTTCTCGTTAACCAAAAATACGGAGGCAGTATGACCTTTAACCACTACTTTTATTGCTGCTTGGGTATTGTTAAACGTGAAATATTTCGATTTTTCCAGCAACGTTCACGCTTATTTAGTGCCTTAGTTAGGCCCTTATTATGGTTGATAGTTTTTGCCGCAGGTTTTAGAGCTGCCCTTGGCGTGTCTATCATGGAGCCTTATGGCACTTATATTACTTATCAGGAATATATTATTCCTGGTTTATGCTGCATGATCGTTTTATTCAACGGCATGCAAAGCTCCCTTTCCATGGTTTATGATAGAGAAATGGGCAGTATGAAAGTACTCTTAATGAGTCCCCTCCCCATGCCCTTCCTCTTATGTTGTAAACTTATTGCTATTGCGTTTTTATCACTTTTGCAAGTCTATGTGTTTTTGCTTTGTGCACAACTAGTTGATGTTGATATATCATTTTTAGGCTATCTAACCGCAGCACCTGCTGTTTTTATTATCGCTTTTTTTCTTGGCGCGCTAGGCTTACTTTTATCAAGTTTAATTAAGCAGTTAGAAAACTTTGCCGGGGTAATGAACTTTGTTATTTTCCCTATGTTTTTTCTTTCCAGTGCTTTATATCCTTTATGGAAAATGCAAGAAGCTAGCATTTGGATTTATTGGCTCTGTCAATATAACCCATTTACCTACTGCGTAGAGTTATTACGCTTCGCACTCTTTGGGCAATTGAATTTAAGCGCATTGGCTCTAGTATTAGGTGCCACAATAATCACTGCGGTATTGGCATTAATTAGTTTTAGTCCTAAATTTAGCCAAAAACGATAAGTGTTGGTATTTAAAATGTTATCACTCTACCCTGACATAGAACCTTTTAACCATTATCATTTAACTGTGAATTGTACAGATAAAAAACTGACGACCGAACATCAGATTTACGTAGAACAATGTGGAAACCCCTCAGGTATTCCTGTGATCTTTTTACATGGAGGGCCAGGCTCAGGCTGTCGTCCACCACACCGCAGTTTTTTTGATCCTAAGCGCTACCATATTATTTTATTCGATCAACGAGGCTGCGGACGTTCCCGTCCTCTTGGTGAATTAGTCGATAATACAACGGCTGACCTTATTCAAGATATGGAGGTAATAAGAAAGCATATTGGAATTAAAGAGTGGTTAGTTTTTGGCGGTTCTTGGGGAGCGACACTCGCTTTAGCTTATGCACATCACTTTACTGAACGTGTATCTGGCTTAATTTTACGTGGCGTCTTTTTAGCAAGACAGCAAGACATCGATTGGGTTTATAGTGAAAGTGGCGCAGCTAAAATTTTTCCAGAAGCATGGCATAACTTAGTTAACCATTTACCTTTCTCAAAACAAGTTCAACCACTCCTTGCAATTTATCAACAGCTCACTAGTGACAATCTCCAACTTTCCAATACAATGTTTGAAAAGTTGCAGCACTGGGAAGCAAGTCTTGTTTATTGGCAGAAAGCTATAAATATTGATGAAACAACGCAAAAGACTACTCAAACTAACAATAAAACACCTTCAATTATTCAACTGTATTATTCACTTAATCAATGCTTTATTGCCAAAGAACCATTACTCGAAAATATTGATAACATACGGCATATCCCAACATCAATTATTCAAGGTCGCAATGACATGGTATGCCCTGTTGAGCAAGCATGGCAATTAAAACAGCACTGGCCTGAAGTAAATTTGTCAATTATTGACATGGCAGGACATGTTGCAAGTGAACCAAAAATAATTAACGCTTTAGTGAAAGCTACGAACGATTTTGCAAACGCGAATTAAATTAATTTTGAGCACCTTTTTACTAGGTATCTAGAACTCTTTAGTCATCAATTTACTGTCCTTCTAGATCAAACCACTTGAAGATAATAACACTGTGAAGTTATCTCATACCTTATTCAGTTGTAGTTCTATTTATAAAAAATCCCCCTGAAATAGTGACTAATGCTCATCTGAACTTACGATACGATAGCGGAAGTTCGTTTTTGTGAACCCTCGATAAAATCCAAGATAATTTTAACCAAATTTTGCTGCTTATTTGTAGGGCGGGTTTAAGCTCATACTTGCCAGTGAGATTTTATTAGTTTATTAGCAATATCCTCTGCACTTATTGGCTTAGAAAAATAATACCCTTGGATAATAAAAACGTCTTTCTCACTTAAAATATCCAGTTGAGCTTTATTCTCTACGCCTTCTACTAATAGCGAAAACCCCATGTTTTTGGCTATTACCACTAAAGATTGAATGATAGCTTGATCACTAGAGCTGTATTCAAGTTCTTGCACAAACATGCGATCGATCTTAAGTTTGTTGATGGGCATTTCTTTCAAATATTGAAAGGATGAATATCCACTACCAAAATCATCAATTGCTAGACTAAACCCAAGTGATTTTAATTGCTTCAACACCGTAAGTGCAGCTTTTGGGGTTTCCATTAACGACGTTTCTGTGATCTCTAATTCTATTTGCTGAATATCAATTTTATTTTTTTTAACTAGCTGTAATAGATTAATGCAAAAATTTTTACGCATTAAGTGATTTGGAGAAATATTGATAGCAACCTTAGGAATATATATCCCCTTTTCCCGCCAGATAGAGATCTGTATAAATACTTGTTCAATAATATAGTCACCTAATAACCCCACTAACTCAGACGTCTCTGCTATCGGTATAAACTCAACAGGGCTTATTTGACGTTCAAGTTCCTTAGAATACCAACGTACTAGGGCCTCAACTGATACCACTTTATTAGTTTTTGTATCAATTTGAGGCTGATAAACCATATAAAGCTCTTTTTTCCTTAAACCATTTCTAAGAGCACTGAGCAATAAGTGGGTTTTACCTGCCCCCGCTTTCATGGCATCAGAATAAATGCAAAAGTCTGCACCACCGTGTTTACGAGATACCGCAAAGGCAGTAAAAGCATGATTGATGAGTTCTTCAATATTGTCACCATTTTCTGGAAATGTAGATGCCCCCACATGAGCCTCCAAATTTATTTCCTTATTGGCTATGTAGAAAGGTTTATCTAAATTTTCAATTATTTGATTGAGAATATAATTGCTCCCATCCTTACCTATCTCGGTAGAAGGTATAAATGAAACAAAGCGACTTTCAGAAAATACACCGAGTAAGGATTGACTTCCTATGATTTTTTTTAATCTATCTTTAACTTGATTCAATAGTTGACGAATGATGACGCTAGAATAAGAAGAAGTTAACGCATTAAAATAATCAAGATTAATAATGAGTAATAGCCCTTGCGTATCAGCTATCAAGTATTGAGAAGTAACTCTTTGCTTGAAGTGCTTTTTATTAGGCAACTCAGTTTCATTATCGAATTCTAAAAATTTAAACAGCGGTTTTACTATATTTTTATTTGCAACATAAAGCGCAATAATCACTAAAATAAAGACAATCAGAAAATGACTCAATAACAGCAGCGTTTCTGTTAATAGTTTGTTATCTAGTACCTTTATAGAAAACTCAACGACAAGGTTCAGGTTAAGGCTAGACAAAGGAACAATTGCATACATCGATTGTTCTGATACGAATACATCTCCCTTTAAAGCAAGTGAAGGTAAACTATCATGTAAATAAGGCGTTAAGTGACTAACTGTAGAGAGTGTTTTACCAATAAGAGATTTATCATGATGTACGATTACTTTACCACCGTTATCGATAATAAAACGATTAACCACACTTTTTGAAATTTCAGATTCAATATGATTTACAAACAGACTTTCAAACCTTGTTAATTCAATATCCCCACTAACAACACCAAAGAACTTTCTGTTATTAAATATTGGTGCAGATACTGATAAGTAGTAGATAGAGGGCTCACTAAAAGCACGATAAGGCCCACTAATAGTTATTTTTTCATTCGCTTTTGCCGCCTTATACCAAGGACGATCTCTTGGATCGTAATCACTAGGGGCTTGCCATTGATTAGTTCTATAATAGCCATTTTTCTCTAAAGAAATAGAAACATAATCAAACTGATTAGATTCAGTATATTGAGCAATTAAGGTATCCAACAGTTCATTGTTTTCAATTTTATTTTTATATGATGCCGTTTTTTCAGCAAAAGCATTGATGGATTCTTTACTGGCAGAGAACCATTGTTCAGTAGTTGCCTGTGCGACTGATGCAAGGGTAAGTTGTTCATCCTTTACCGAAGTGGTTATCCACTTAGTAACATGAAAATACGCAATTAATGTTGATAATATTAATCCGAGAAGAAATATACCGCACACAGAAATAAATAATCTTTTTTTATTACAGGTATGTTTCAATGGAAACCTCTGGCTGTTTATGATTCCTAATAATTAAGCATTCATTATTCAATACAAAGTTCATTTGTTTAATATTATAAAAACACAGCAGGCAACTCTATCCCACAAAAATAATAGGGTTATTGATGTAGATCAATAACCCTTGAATGTTATTATTAAGATTCAAGGGACTTGAGTTTTATTAATAAATTTACATACCTATGTAACATACTCATGTGGTGTCATGAGAACACGACAAATACTAAAACCATACAATTTCAATAGTGAGAAAGCATGAAATATGGTGGCTTAGTTCTCACTCAGGTCTAACAGACTATTGTCAAAAAGTTATCTTCAATAACCATGTTTTTATATTTTGGGAATGACCGCTTTTCGTATCTAAGTGATAATTAGATTAAATGATTTAATTCGATAAACTAGATCGGCTTTGTGGTATTTCTGCCTTTATTTTTTCGCTCTTGTTCTTTTTCTATTAGGCTTTTTAACTTTTTTCTTGACCTGTTTAGGTGCTTTTGAAAACTCTTTATGGAAAGGCTGTTCTGTAACAACAGGAATAACTTGCCCGATGCTATTTTCAATATTAGTTAATTGCCTTATATCGTTTTCTACAGCAAATGAAATGGCCATACCACTTTTCCCAGCACGAGCTGTTCTGCCTATACGGTGTATGTAATTTCTTGGATCTTCTGGCAGGTTATAGTTAATGACTAAGGTAATATTATCAACATCAATGCCACGAGCAGCAACATCGGTTGCCACTAACACTCTTAAAGCAGACTCTTTAAAGTTTTGTAACGCTTCTTCTCTCACTGCTTGTGTTTTACCACTGTGCAGGCTAGCGGCAGTTATTGATGCTTTTTCTAGCGCTTTAACAATAATGTCAGCACCATACTTTGTTTTACAAAATATAAGCACTTTTTCATACTCAGCTGTTTTCAATATTTCAAAAAGCAAAGGAACTTTGTTCGACTTTTCAAGGTGGTATACACTTTGATTAACCAAGTCGATTGTTACCATTTCAGCTTCAATTTGAACTTTTGTTGGCTCCGTTAATATTGCTTGGGCTAGTATCTCTATTTCAGCGGGCATAGTGGCTGAAAATAGCAGTGTTTGTCGTTTCTTTGGCAGTTTAGATATTATATTTTGAACATCGTTAAAAAAACCCATATCTAGCATTGTGTCTGCTTCATCTAGCACAAATATTTCTAATGCCTTAAAGTTTATATCGCCCGTTTCAATTAAATCCAATAACCTTCCAGGGGTGGCAACTAAAATATCAAGTCCAAGTGCTATAGAGTCAACTTGATTTTGTCTTCCTACACCACCATAAACAACCTTAGTCTTAAGCCCTAAACCATCAGAGTAGTCATCAATGTTTTGCATTATTTGGGAAGCAAGTTCTCGCGTGGGAGTTAGTATAAGCGAACGTGTGCTCTTAGTTTTGATATCAATTTTATTTCGTCCAAAATTATTGATAATAGGCAATGAAAAGGCCGCAGTTTTCCCTGTTCCTGTCTGCGCTATACCCAATAGATCATTGCCATTAATAAGCGCTGGAATACATTCTTTTTGGATTGGTGTAGGCTTTTTATAGCCTTTAAGACTAACCCGGTCAATAATTGACTCTAAAAGTGAAAATGCTTTAAATTCTGACATGTTATCTAAGTACTCTTTAATCAATATCCTATTATTCTAGCAGAATGGTTTAATATACTTAAGATGTATTAAAGCTGATGCCCACAAAAAAACAGTTCAGTAATAAAGTATTCAAATTACTGACTTCACCGGGATTATTTATTCACTGGTAGTTTATTAAGGGATTAAATAATAGTTGCTGTGTGATGGTAACCTTACTTCAATAGTTGATATGTTACGTATTCGGGTTATATGGAAATTTGGTACGCTAAGTAGAAGCCACAGAGCCATTTCAGTAAAGATCTGCTTCAAGTTATGAACTGCCATAATTAACTCAAAACCTGAGGTCATATTTTGGCTAGCAGTTGTCGTTAGTGAAGCCGTCTTTAGCGTAAACAAAGTGATTTTATTTATAAGTGACATAACTATGTAATTGTCCATAAAGTAAATAAAGTATTTCGCTACCTAAATGTTTTATTTCAACCATTTTTTCTGCTTTCCTTTTCTGAGACACTGTAAATTTTATAAATAAATTAGAAAGTGTCTTTTTTTATAGTTTATCAACTACGATTAGTGATAAGCAGTACAACAATATTTTTTGTTTCTCACTTCACTGCTTAAAACTTGTTAACATTCATTTCATGGAGTTGTGATTATGAGCACAAATATAGAGCTTCACAAAGTGATCGATAATTGGCATAAAAGGGCCTCACAAGTTCAAGATGCTCATTATGACTCAGGTAGTTTGTGTAAAAAGTGGTTTAATATTTTGGGACTTTCTGTTGTTGTGTTATCTGCCTTGTTAGGTAGTATTGAAGTCATTATCCCCGTAGATAATATAAACCCTGAAATAGCTAAAAATGTCTCCGGAGTTATTAGTCTATTAGTTGCTATCCTTGCAGGAATTCAAATGTACCTAAAGTTAGGCCAACGTTCAGAATTACATAGAATGGCTGGTGCACATTATGGTGAGGTTAAAAGATCTCTAAAAACAATCAATATTACTTGTGAAGAATCAGAGCATAAAGCCATTCAAGAAATTAACAAAATAGAGAAGAAAATGGACACATACGCAAAAGAATCACCAGAAATCCCTCATATAATTTTGAAAAAATATAGAGCTAATTAAATAGGTGCTAACAAATAATTAACCAATAACTACAAGAGTATCGTAATGGAATTGAAATGGGTTTCAGGTAAAACTATTAATGGGCTATATACCAAAACTGATAATGCAACAGAAATGGATCCCAATAAAGGAAAAATAGGCGCTTTATGGCAAGCTTTTGATGAAGCCATTCCTGTAGATTATAAAAATGGTGAAAGAGTATATGGTGTCTACTTCAATTATGAATCAGATCACATGGGAAAGTTTACTGTCCTTGCTGGCTTTGACGGTGCCTCAATTCCACCAAATGTAAAATTAGAACAAGTAACTATTCCAGAAGCTAAATATCTTGTATTTTCTCATAAAGGAGAAATGCCTCAAATAGCTATTGA
Organism: uncultured Colwellia sp.; assembly: GCA_913061365.1. GTDB lineage: Bacteria > Pseudomonadota > Gammaproteobacteria > Enterobacterales > Alteromonadaceae > Colwellia. The sequence continues at coordinate 4,546 of CAJXUT010000095.1, read as the reverse complement.
TGCTTGGACAGAGGTTTGGAACTATTTCTCTCACGATAAAGCTGAACATCAAAGGCTGTATTCAACAGATTTCGAGTATTATCCAAATGGTAATGAAATTGAAGTTCACATAGCTGTAAAATAGTTACTTAGTCAGCAGTTAAACAAATAAAGTATCATTGGTTTTTATGACTTCATTGATTACGCTACTCAACTATATTATCGTCTATACCAGAGCATCACTCTTGAAAAAATTAGGAGTTCACATTGAGAGCAATACTATTAATAATCAGCTCATTGCTGCTTAGTGCTTGCCTTGGTATGCCAGAGTCAGTTAAACCTGTTGAGAATTTTGAACTGAATAAGTACCTAGGAAAATGGTACGAAGTTGCTCGCTTAGATCACTCATTTGAACGGGGTTTAACTCAAGTTTCGGCTAATTACAGTTTAAAAAGTGATGGTAGCGTACTTGTTATAAACCGTGGGTTTTCCGCAGTTAATAATGAATGGAAAGAGGCTGAGGGCAAAGCATATTTTGTAAACTCCGATTCCGAAGGATACCTTAAAGTTTCATTTTTTGGTCCTTTTTACGGCTCTTATGTCGTTTTTGAATTAGAAAAATCAAATTACCAATATGCCTTTGTTTCTGGACCCAATACTGATTATCTTTGGCTTTTATCAAGAAATAAAACAGTAGAGCCCGAAGTTATTGCAAAGTTTAAAACAATGTCAGCAGAGCGTGGATTTAACATAAATGATCTTATTTATGTGCGCCACGACTGAAACCTAATAATGGTTTGAAACAGGATTCTACATATATTCAGTTTCCACAATGGTAGTAAACTATTATTGCCCCCTTAAATTAGCGTTACAGAACTAATTTTTTAGTTATAAATTCTATTACTGGAGAACAATTATGAATAAATTAATACACATTATCTTAGCTATTTTATTACCGCCTATTGCTGTTTTTTTGAAAAGTGGCGTGGGTAAAGATTTAATAATCAATATAATATTAAGCCTTATATTTTTCATTCCGGGCGTGCTTCATGCTTTGTGGTTAATCACAAAAGATTAATTTTTTCAGCCTCATTACCCAGTTTTAGCCAATATTACTTAGCCTATTACTGGGTATTTATATTTAATACTCTTTTGTTGCAGAGCTATAAGAATGAATAAAAACACATTATTTGAGATTATCCTTTTTGATCCTGAAAATACGCTTATTACTCTGCTAGAAAAACAAAATATTGAATTTAGAAAGCTAACAACATCACATAAATTTTTGGTTGCAACGGACAAAACAATTTCAATAGTCAGTAAAGAAAACAATGAAGTGCTGATTAAAAGTCTCGTATTGATATTCATGGAGTGGCTTAAAATGAATCAAGATAGAAAATTACAAGCTCAATTAATAGACGGGGCTATTGTATATATTGTTGAGCACAATATTGAAGCTAATACCAATATTCTTAATAATTTACTAAAAGTTAATGCGTTTGATCCCGAATATAACAACCGAATAAGAAATAGATAACGGGCCCACTTTTACCCTTTCTTTGTGCTGATAGCTATGGAGTTCAAGATGTTAGAATTAAGACCAAACTGTGAGTGCTGTAATATAGATTTACCACCAGAATCAACCGAAGCAGTAATTTGTACATTTGAATGCACTTTTTGTAAAAGCTGCGCTGAAGGAGTATTAAATAATATATGTCCCAATTGTGGAGGCAACTTTGTTAGTAGACCCATTAGGCCAACCGCTGCATTAAAAAATAATCCCGCATCCACAATGAGAGTGTTAAAAAATCAAGGCTGTAAGAAAACAGTCTAATAAGATAAACACGTGTTTACAGTACAAAACCTAGTCAGTTTTTACTCACTATTTTCCATTACCATTTACTCATTTTTCTATAAATTGTTGATGGGTTAATTTCAAGTAATTTAGATGCCTGAACAATATTTCCATCACACTGCGCGATTGCTGAAAGTATTGACTCTTTCTCAATAGTGGCAAGCGGTTTAATTTCGCCATTCGCTATATCAGGGCTAATTGTTGCACCTGTTGTTTTCGCTAAAACATCCATATTAGTCAATAACATTTCTTTAGTAACGGCTTTACCCGTGTGTAAGATAATCACACCGTGTAACAAGTTTTCTAATTGACGAATATTACCCGGCCAAGAAAACTGTTTTATATAATCTATTGCATCATCACTTAATTTAGTAAAGTTTTTATTATGCTCAGCAGAAAACTTATCAATATAATGTTGAGCAATAAGCAGAACATCATTTCCTCTATCAGCCAAGCGAGGTATTTTAAGTTGTATTACCGCTAAACGATAATACAGATCTTCTCTAAAATCCCCTGCTTCTACCGCACTGGATAAACTCGTTGAAGATGCTGAAACGACTTGTGCATCAAATGCTTTCATTTCATTTGAGCCCAAGGGACTAAACTCTCTTTCTTGAATCACACGCAGAAATTTAGCCTGTAATGCAAGCGGCAACGTTGTTATTTCATCTAAAAATATTGTGCCATTTTCAGCCAGTTCAAAATAACCTTTTTGATCTTTAATAGCGCCAGTAAAAGCCCCTTTTTTATGGCCAAATAGTTGTGACTCAATAAGGTGCTCTGATAAATTTGCACAATTTATTGGTATAAAGGGGCTATCTGCTCTGTAGCTATAGTTATGGCAAGCTTTTGCTACCAGTTCTTTGCCTGTACCTGTTTCGCCATGAATAAAGATAGGAACATTGGCACCAGCAGCCGATTTAACCAATTGGAACAAGTTTGCCATTAGTGCGCTTGTACCAATCATATTACCAAATGCTTTTGTTTCTGTTTTATTAGCGCTATCAGCTTTTACTAATAGCTGTGAAAACATTAAATTTAATTCTTTGTTATTCCAGGGCTTAGCAAAAAAACGTTGAATAGTTCCATCATTAAATCCTTGCGCAATATTATCAAAGTCTTGATAAGCACTTAGCATAATGCGTTGACTATCAGGCCATAAATTTCTGGTTGCTTTTAACAATTCAATCCCTGAAATTTTAGGCATGCGCTGATCAGAGCATATCACTGCTATCTCATTTTCTTGAATAAATGATAAAGCCTCTTCAGGTTGACTAAAAAGTTGCAGATTACAATCAAACTTTCTAACCACCCTTTTTAATGAATTTAAAATTTCAATTTCATCATCAACAATAATAACGGTAGGTAAATTACACTTCATTAGCACACTTCACATGTTCTTCTAATTGAGATTTAACAAAAATAGTCATCGATGATTTCCTCGTTTCTTGATATTGCAATAAAGCTTCAATCATCGCTTGTGAAATAACGACATCTTTTGCTATTAGCTTTTGTCCATGATGATTAAGAACATCTTCGCTAGCAATCATACCTTCAACAATTTTATCTACACTGATAGCATATTCAAAATGCTCAGACTCTTTTTTACCTAATAAAAGTTCAAAAGCCTTCAACACTTTGGCATCAAAAACCTTGTCCGATAATGATTTTATTTTATGAAGAGCATCTTCTTGACTAAGCGTATAAGAGTACATTTTTCCTTGCAAAATTCGATCATAACGAATCACTACAAAAAGTATTCTTGCCCCTAACGGAATATCATCGCCAGCAAGTTTATCCGGTAATCCACTGCCATCAAAATGTTCATAAATATGCTGAACAATAGTCGCTGCAGTTCTTAAGGGTTTAATTTCTCGTAATATTTCAGCACTAATCTGTACTGAAGAAATCCACTGGTGTTGCTGTGTGGGAGACATTTGTTCTCTAGTTAAACTTCGTAACTCTTCAGGAAGACTTGCAAGCCCTACTGAATAATACAAGCCTGCTAGGTATATAGCTTCTTGTTCTTCATTGCCTGCATTGAGTATTTTCGCTATAAGTCTAGCTTGCTGTGCAATGCGATAGTTATGCCCAGTGTCATCACCTACCAACAAATTAATTAAACGGGCTGAAAAGTCAATAAGCTCATCATTTAAGTAGAATAACTCTTCATTTTTTTTGTGTGTCTGAGAGTGCTCTTCTAGCATACTTTCAATAGTGGTATTCATTACCTTCTTTGCAGCAGAAAGTTTAAAATTAGAACCTTTTAAAGAGTGAATGACGCGCTTATGCTTCTGCTCTTCATTATACAAAGTCACAAGTTCAGACAAACCAGATAATAATTCTTTGTTTTGCCATGGCTTGGTAAAGTAACGAGATATATTGGCGTTATTAACAACATCTTTCGCTTCTTCAATATCAGCATGCCCAGTTAAAACTACTTTCTTACTTAAAGGGGAAAGTTTTGCTGCATGACTCAAAAACTCAGCACCATTCATGTGCGGTAATTTCATATCTGACAAAATAAGATGACAATGGGTATTAGCAAGAAACAATAACGCCTCTTCAGCATTATCAAATAAATGTAACTCAAAGTGTTTCTTTAATAATCGCTCTAATGATTTTAAAACTTCAGGTTCATCATCCACAATCAATAATTTGGCGCGCATTTCATCTCCTTGATTCTGTCTCTTATACACATCTCCGAGCCCA
>CAJXUT010000094.1 GCA_913061365.1 uncultured Colwellia sp. | reverse complement strand
GAGATTCCTCTACGTCTCGTGGGCTCGGAGATGTGTATAAGAGACAGATCTAATGAAGCGCGATAAAAAGTTCGGTTGAAATTATCAGCACGGATAAAATTAAATATATGTTAATTGAACAAGTAGGAGACAATTAGCTCACTCCACTTACTTGTTTAGGCTTAAGTAGCCAGGTTAGTGCAGGAATAAGAATAAGTGCTCCAATCATGTTCCATAGGAACATAAAGGTTAATAGTATCCCCATATCCGCCTGAAACTGAATTGGTGATAATATCCAAGTTGCCACACCTAGAGCCAAGGTAATACCAGTAAAACTGACCGCTTTACCTGTCGTTAATAATGCTTCACGAAATGACTCTGTCAAACTGTGCCCTTGCGCCAAGTATGACTGTAAACGGCTATAGATATATATACCGTAATCGACTCCAATACCCACACCTAAGGCGATTACCGGTAAAGTAGCGACTTTAACTCCTATACCCATCCAGGCCATTAGTGCCTGACACAATAGCGAAGTCAGGGTCAATGGTAGTACCACGCAAATCACCGCTTTTACGGAACGAAACATCATAAAACAAAGTAATGAAACTACACCATATACATAAACTAACATTTCATATTGAGCAACTTCGATCACTTCATTTGTTGCCGCTTCTATGCCTGCATTACCTGTTGCGAGTGCCAAATTATATTCTTTACTTTCATTGGCCGCAGACCAGTTCTTAATTGCAGTTATAACCTGTTTCAATGTGTCTGCTTTATGATCTTCGAGTGAAATGAAAATGGATGCCAAGTTACATTTGGCATTTACCCAGCCAGCTGGAACACCAGATATAGCATTATTCAATGCATCTTTATTTCGTTGTAATGAAAACCATTTAGGGTTGCCTTCATTGATACCAGTGATTGCCAGCTTTGCGGTATCAACCATTGACTCCACACCCTGCACACCTGGTACATTCTTAATATGAAGTTGAAAACGTTCCATATCAGCCATCACTGAATAAGAATTACAGTAGCCATCAGCAGTTTCAACCATCACAGTAAGAAGGTCTGAGCTTGCAGAATAATGTCCATTGAGATAATTTACATCTTGGTTATAACGTGAATCAGGTCGTAATTCCGGTGCTCCTTTAGCAATGTCACCAATATGTAATCCCTGACTGCCCCATACACCAACTCCTACCAGAATAACTGCCCCAATTAGTGCACCTTTAGCTTGCTTCGCCTGACTGAAGCTGGCGATAGCATCCCAAAGTTTTGATTTAGCGGTCTTATTATACTGAGCGTGTTCAATACACCCCTTACTAACACCACTGTAAGACATAAGAATAGGAAGAAGAATCAAGTTAGTCAGCACAATTACCGCAATACCTAAACTTGCTGCGATAGCCAGTTCTTGAATAACAGTGATTTTAATAATCATCAAGGTCGCAAAACCTATACCATCGGACAGCAGTGCAATCATGCCTGGCTTATATAAATGCAGAAAAGTTTCTTCAGCGCATTGTATTTTATTTTTACCGTAAGCTGCTTCATGGGCAATAGCATTAATAATCTGCACACTATGGCTAATTGCTATCGCAAAAACTAAAAATGGCACAAGTACTGAATACGCATCAAGTTTGAAGCCTAAAGCACTAAGAAGACCAAGTTGCCATATAACCGCAATAATAGAACATACTAAAGGTGCTATTGTACTTCGTAGACAACGGGAGTACATAAACAGCAATACGCCAGTAATAGTTAACGTACCAAGAGAAAAGTAAATAATTTGAACGATGCCGTCTAAGAGGTCTCCTACTTTTTTAGCAAACCCACTAATATGAATACTAATATTTTCGTTTTGGAATTTATTTCGGATTTCTGATTCAAGTTGTTCAGAAAGCCTCTGATAATCAATAGACTCACCTGTAGTTGGATCATTTTCAATCAAAGGAACCGAAACCATACTAGAGCGATAGTCATTTGCAATTAGGCTACCTACATATGATGAGCGTTCAATATTTTTTCTCAGTTGCTCGAGACTCGCTGAACTTCCATTGTAACTGGAAGGAATAAGCTGCCCACCATCAAAGCCTTCGGCGGTTACTTCACTCCATCGCGCTGCAGGACTCCAAAGTGAAAGTAAAGATGAGCGATCAACACCAGCCAGATAAAAAACACTATCATTGACTTCTTGTACTACCTGCAAGTACTCCGCGTTAAAAATATCACCCTGAGTATTTTCAACAACTATCCGAATAGTATTACCAGATTCTAAATCGGCCTTATGCTCGAAATATTTCTGAATGAAAGGATGCTCTCGCGGCATCATATTTTCAAAACTAGCAGCAAGTTCAATTTTGCTTGCCTGCCAAACTAATACAAACGTAATCAACAAAAATGTTAGAAGCCAAATAATACGAAAATTAAAGATTGATTTTACTACCGCAGGCCGATGGTAATCAAAACTAGAGTCTTGAGTATTCATTACTTATTTTCCTCTATCTTATAAACCAATTTAATCGCTTGGGATGTTGCACTAAAAGCCTGAACACCTTGTGCGGTTGCTATAATAAAATCACCACTTTGGGTCTGGGTAATGGCATGTCTATTGACTCGATTGTAGTCAATTTTTATTTCTTGCCCTGCTTGCCAAGTACCATTAGAGCCAACTAAATGAAGCTTACCGTCCCAGATATCTACGCCGTATATACTCTGTGTTGAACGAAGGGGGACTTGCTTTGCTTTAAAGGTGTCACGACTAACACTAAAACAGTTGCCAGTAATACCAGCAGCAATGATTTCACGAGAGGCTGCATCGTAAGAGAGAGAAAAGAATGTTCCATCAGAAGGTAATGTCTTAAGTTGCCAAGTCTGCCCGTCATCCAAAGAATAAAATAAAGAACCGTATTCAGAGGCAATCCAAATTGATTGATCAGCATTTCTCATCACTGAATTCAAATGAAGTTCATCTTCGTTAGGTAGTTCTGTTCGTAAATCAACCCAGTTGTGACCTCCATCCTTTGTACGGTATAACTGCCCAAATGCACCAACAATCAGGCCATCTTTTTCGGTCCAGAATGTAACGTCAAGCAAGGGATCAACGAATTCAGCACCACTTGCCTGAAACATACTGTATAACAAGATCCAGGACTCACCTCCATCCACTGTCTTTAAGACAACGCCATCATGACCAACAGCCCATGCTGTAGATTCATTCAACATTGAAATTGATGTGAGTAAATTATCCACAGGTACAGTAGCCTGAGCCCAATGAAGGCCATTGTTTTTACTGTAAAGAATGTGCCCTTGTTCGCCAACCGCAATGACCTGTTGTTTAGCACTAGCAACATCCGTCATCAGACTATTAAATGCAAGTGGTGTTATCTGAGCTGGCTGGGTTGCGTGTACGAGGTTGCAGAACATTATCCATACACTTACGATTAAAAATCTTGATGTTTTGTTCATAATAGTCTCTATCATTTTATTTACTTATAATCACCAATGAGTACCGCGATATCGCGATCCATTGTCATAAAAAAGTTACTGCTTTTGGGGAAGATAGAAGTGTAATAATTTTATTCATTTATCTAGACTCATATACACTTGTTAAAAATCTCTTTTTCTTGAGTAATAACTAATTCTGTAGTTATAGAAATAAGGTTACTCAACACACTTAGCATTGCACTGTAAAACTTTTGTAAGGTATAAGTAGGCTGTACGAAAGATAAAATGGACAGCCTACTTATTATGGTTTAACGTTTACTACGTTTACGTAAACCTGAGACGCTATAGAAACTGTCTTTTCTTGGGGTGGTGAAGATTGGCAAAGTTTTCAACTCATTCATCAACATGGAGGTGTGGTAAACACCCGAGTTAAGATCGTAAGTTGTATAGTTACGAAGCACTACACCCGGTAGTTCATAAGCCGCTTTCAGGTTCCCTTCATGAACTCGCCACAACTCACCGCGGTTATCATATGAATCTTGCGCAGCTGCTACCCAGCTGTCTTCATCGAAGTAGAAGGTACGTTTTCCATAAACATGACGTTTTCCTTCCGCAAGTGTTGCATCAACTACCCATACTCGATGAAGCTCATAACGAATATGCTCTGGATTAAGATGACCAGGCGTAACTATGTCAGTATATTTTAGTTCTGGATTGTCAAATTTATAGGTATTGTAAGGGATATAGATCTCTTTCTTACCTACCAGATTCCAATCAAAACGATCTATCGCGCCACTAAACATAAAGTTATCATTGTATGTTCGAGTACCGCTAGACACGCCATCAGGCCCATCATAACCAACATTAGGGGCGCGTCTTACTCGACGTGCTCCTGGAATATAAATCCAAGCTTTACGGTCCAATTTATCATCCACCGGGTCAATGAATAACAATGTTTCACCTTTACGACTAGTCGGAGCAAGTATTTCGTTTACTAGCGTATAAAACTCGCCTTTAAACTCATCTCTTTCACCTTGCTGATAAAAATTGTGCTTCTCATAATTATCCTCACCACCCATGGTTACCGAGCCGTTAGCCTGCACAAGCGCGGTATCATTTAAGTACTCAGTCGCTTGGCCTTGCCAGCGTAATAAATGGTTCCATATAACTTCTGCGCCATTTTCAGGAAGTGGAAACGGTGTACCGCCATAGGCATTTTCAACGCCCAAACCAGATGGGGTCAAAGATGCATTAACCGCGTTACTTTTAATATTATTATAAACCCAGTCTGGCGCTGCATGAGTACGGTGTGTCGGATAAATATTCATCTTATAAGTGTCAGGATACTTCGCAAATAATGCTTTTTGACCAGCTGTTAGCTTATCAGCATGCTCTTGATAATTTGCAGCCGTAATTGTTAATATCGGTGTCTCATCTGCAAACGGATCAGGGTGGTGATCACCAGGGCCAGTGTAACCTAGGTTTGCAGGTGGCGTAGAAAGTCCTCCTGTCCATGCTGGAATAGTACCTTCAGCATTACCAGCCATTTCACCACCTGTTGGCGTGAGATCTTTGCCCAAACGGTCGGCGTCGGCTTGACTAGCTGCTAGCGCAGTTCCCGTAATCACGAGGCTGCTAGAAAGAGCCAACGAGATAAGTGTTTTTTTAATGTTTTTATTCATAATTATATCCTTAGAAGCTGTAACTAACATTTATAGAAATAAAATCGCGATCGCCCAGTGAGGGGGTAGGACCTTGTTTAGTTGGACCAGTTACTTCATCGTTACCCTCACCAAAGAAGTTGGTGTATTTGGCAGAGAAAGACCAGTTATCTAGGTAACTACCGTTAATACCAGTGTAAAAAGAATATGTTTTGTCATCGAAGTTAGCCATTTGATCAGCTGCCGTACCATTGAGGTTTGCAACAAAACCGATTGGAATAACAATATCAACTGAAGGCAAAATGTTTTTGTAATAAAGGTCGAATTCACCAGCAATAACTGATGCATTCTCAGAACCCCAGCCCAGTGTAACGCCACCTTTAGGGGCAGCATCCTGATATGAAGCTTCACCAACAAAGTCCATATCATCAGCCAAAGCAGTTGGACCAAAGTTATGTATCCAAGAAACATTGGCTTGCCAGATTTTAGCTCGTGCTATTGTAAAATCCTGTGAATAGATTGGTGAATCAGGACGATAGAATATTTCACCGCTCACGTTAGTACCACTTACGTTGGTACTAAAGCTAACACCGTAAGCTTTGATATCCTCTGGGTATTCATAATGAAAACCAGTAGGCCAAGGCTGTTCATAAGAAAACTCTTGAATACTTACACGGTCATGATAGTTCATAAAGTAAAAACCAAATTCAGTATCATTCAGTTCAGTTGCTAAATAACGTAGTGCTATACCATATTGCCCACTATCTTTTGCATCATTATCTTTCGATGACTCATAAGGGATAACCCCACCTGGGACTCCTGGCTCTATGATGTTTTGTGTGCCTGCACCAAAGAAGTTAAAACCATTAAAATAGGTACCTACACCATCAAAGTCATGCTTAGTCCAACCCCACTGATAATACGCTTCAACTGATAACTCATCGCTCAGGTAAAGTGAACCGTATATCTGTTGTTCTGGAAGAAATATTTCTTTTAGTTCGACACCTGGTACATTAAATTTGGTGAGATCGATAGGACTTTGCAATGCCGACAGGCCTGGTAAGAAGAAGCTTTCTCCCCAACTGACAACCTGATTACCAATACGTATTGTTCCCCAGTCTTGAGTATTGTAATAGAAAAAATCTAAGAATTTCACATCAGAGCCATGCAATTCATCTACGTCATCTGGAAGATTTAAATCTTTTACTTCTTTATCATAAAAACCTGTTGCTCTAATAAATACGCCGCTATTCTCTCCGCTAATATCGGCTTCAGTCGAGAAACTGAAACGGTTAGAAACTACACCCTTATCAAAGTTTCGGTTGCCAAGATCACGGTTTGGATCAGATAGTAATTTATCACTTTGATCTCCTAGTCGATACATCATCCCGTATGAAACGCTTGAGTCCCACTCGACTTCAAGTCCGTTATCTAACTTAAAATCAGTGGCGTGTGCAGATACTGAAAACAATGGTAAAGATGTAGTTATGGCAATAGCCAATGCTCTTTTTACACTGTTGGATATCTGAGATTCCTTTATTAGTTCTGATAGCATATTATGCCCCATATGTTGTTGTATTAGTTATAGGTCACATGACCTTTAACTAATACAACCATACTTAACGCGTTAAATAATGTCAAGACTAAAAAATGTACATACAACAGTTAAGCTGTGATTATTAGTCATCATCTATACAGCAAAAACAAAAGGAAAAAATAAGTGCCTCAAAAAAAACGTGTCAGAAAGAGTCGTGAAGACAGGATCAGTGAAATCATTGCAGCTGCAACCAAGATTTTTATCGAGGAGGGATATTCAGAACTCACGTTAAGACGAATTGCTAAAGATATCGGCGTTCGCCTAAGTACTATCCAATATTACTTTGACTCAAAAAAGTCTTTGTTAATCACTATGTTGAAAGATAAGATAAGTAGCTACAATTCAAAACTATCTGATTTTAAGTCAAATGAGCATAAGCCTGAAAAACAATTATCGAACTATACTCGATACTTAATAGTTGACAATACTGATAGAGAAACATGTGCTTTTTTCACTCAACTCTGGGCAATAGGATTTCAAGATGAAGATAATCTTGCGCTGCTTTCTCATGCTTATGAAGTACATACTGAAAATCTAGCCCAAATGATTCAAGATATATTTCCCGAAAGAGATAAACTGGACTCCCTGCAACGTGCCACAATAATGTCCTCTATGATTGAAGGTGCAATTATCCACGTTGGATATGGCTTACCCGTTCGACCTGAGTTTGAAGGACTATCAGAAAGGTTACACAAAGAAGTTATGAGAATTGCTCTACAAGACTAAAGGCATAATACTGCCTTAAACAATCGTAAGACGTTTTTAGCCAGTACTTGTTTAGTATCTTCCTTCTTTATATGTGACGCTATCAGATGCTGTGATTAGACAATACAGGAGTATATTGTCCTGACTAACCACATTACGAAGGCACTACTTTGTATAAATACGCAACAAATCACCGCAATGAATATAGAAGAACAACAAACTCTAGCTCCTTAGGCTTATTGGCTTGCTGCTTGCTGACTATAATACTCAGCAACAGCGTCTATTTGCGTATCAGTTAACTCCTGTGCAATGACTTCCATTATTGGCGACTGCCGTTCACCACTTTTAAAGGCATGTAATTGTTTTTGTAGATACTTGGCTTGCTGACCTGCTAAATTAGGCCACAATTGAGTCACAGTGATCCCTTTCATACCATGGCAAGAAACACAATATGCTCGAACATTTTCTCCTGCTTTATTATAAGTTTCACTCGCTTTAGCATCATTCTTTTGCTGTGAAAAGTATATCGATAACTGCGTAATTTCATCATCACTAAGCAAATTGACAAAAGGTAACATTTGCGGATTATCGCGTTTACCATCACGAAAGGCTTTAATTTCTTGGCTAAGGTAGCCCTGTTTTTGTCCAGCTAAATTAGGAAAATTTTCGTCAGTAGAAATACCTTTTTGGCCATGACAGGTAACACAAGCCTTGGCTAAATTATCAATATGATTTTGCACATTGGCAATGGCTGGTTTATTCATAAAAAAACAAGTTAAAAAAGCAATCGGTGCTATTTTATTAAATTTATTTTTGGTCACTGTTTTCATCGATTGTCCTAAATTGATTAATGTAAATTAAACTAAAAACTATTTAACTGATAATTTTTTTACTAACATCTCTCTATATTCTACAACTTCAAATAGAGGCTGCTGTCGTAATGTAGCAACTTCATCCACGGTATAATATTGCATTTTTTTTGGTACACTCTCGCCACCAAGTTCAATAATCATCCAGTTAAGAACTTCTGCTAATAGCTGATCATTAAGCGGCGAGTTAGCAGAGCCCGGTACTCTAACTAAGTACTCACGAGCAACTTGATTTTGTAGAAAGTAACCAATAGTGTTTTTAATTTTTGGTACTGACTTCCCACCAGTACCATCAGGCGTATGACAACCTTGACAAAACATTTGATAGTTAAACTTAGCTCTGTCGGTATTCACTTTTAAAAGATTGTCTGCGGCAAGCGTTTGAAAGCTAAATAAAATAACTAGTCCCAAAACAATTTGCTTCACGCATAAACTTAGCGTATTCACTTGCTACTACTTTCATCAAAAGCAATACCAACAACAATTGCGGTAGAGCAATGATAAACCGAGCTAGTTGCACCTAAACACCAGTTCACATCGTTTGATTTATCGGAGCGATATAAGGGCCTGTCACCTTCATCCCGTTGACATAAACAAGTACCACATTGTGTTTTACCACAACAGTCGTTGTATGAAATAACATAATTACGGCCATCTATGGGGTTACGACAAGTACCAATCCATGTAATCGGTGACATTTCAGTTCCCGGAGGGCAAGTGTTATAACTTCCACCACAGCAATCACATAAAAACCCGTCAATAGCACAGTATCGCCAATAATCACAGCTTGAAGGGTCGCCAGCCTCTTGAGGTAATATTGGTGTATCACTTGCTCTAGCAACAGGTAATAAAGGGATTGTAGATGCACCCACTAATGAAGCAGCTAGCCCTTTAATGAACCCTCGACGGTTACTTAATTGCGCAACATTACGCGCTTTTCTTTCAAAAAATTTATCAATAAAACTCATAAGTATTTTCCCTTATTTAGCTGGGTAAGCTTGCTTAGACATAAACTCTTGAATAGAAGCAACTTGATGTTCTTTGGCTTCAAATAAACTGTCAATGTGTTCTCTAGAATTAATAATGCCCATTGATGCGATAACACCTTGAGGGTTAATCAACACGGCATAAGGCAGCTTGGCTATACCAAAACTTTTCCCTAGTACTTCTGAAACAATATATGGCGATCCTGATAATCCTTGCTGATCAATCAAACCTTGATGATCTTCATTTTTTCCATCACTCGCAAAGACTACATCTACCCAATCAGCTTCAGCCTTAGCAGAAGATTTTATCGCCGGTAATAATGTTTTACAGACAGGACAAGTAGGCGAAATAAAAAACAACAATTGCGAATGACCATTGTCACGCGAGCCACCCACATTAACTAATGTAGACTCCATTGTTTGTAATGCTAACTCAGGGGCAACTTGCCCTACTTCAAGCTTTTGGTTAATTGCCAAAGCACCAGCCGGAGCAACACGCTCATAAAGTACGCCTATTTGACGAGTAAGTGCATAAATGATCACAGCAAAAACAACTACGATAACCCAAAGAACTATATTTGATATAACGAGCAAATCCATATTTACATCCTCATTTTAGTGACTAAGCACTTTTAGTCGTTGAGCATTTACAATAAGCTGCTCAAACGTTAAATTTAATAAAATCATCACTAAAGCGATAATTATTGTCATTACCATCGCACTAGTAAAAAAATGGTTTCCGGGTGAAAAACAAAACAGGGCTAAAACAGAAAAGCCAATATTACGTAGTAATAAACTACCACTTATGTTTATCTGCCCAGCAGGGCCCATACAACCACAATCTAAATTTTTCTTACCTTGCATTATTTGAAAAGCCATGAGTAATAAATAAGATATTAAGATTACTATTGCTAACATCGCAGCCATGGTTCTAGTACTTGATATAACAAGAGCCAAAGCAATTATTACTTCGGTTATGCCAATACCTTGCGCAAGTAATTTAAATTGTGATTTAGCTTGAACATTGTGATCTAGATAAGACTGTAAATTTAAATATTGTGCGATCAAATTTGCATAATATGCTCCATTAGCAGACTGAACTTTATGTAAACCTGCTTGCGCAAAAATCCACATAAGAAACAAAGCACTTGCATCAGAAAAGATAAAATTCATATTAATACGCCTTATGCACTAGTAATGGTGTCACATTGCCAAAATCGCTGATAGTTTGTATCAATTCACCTGTTCTCGGGTTATATATATCAAGCTTTAACTCACCATTACTGATAACCATTAAGGGTTCCTTGCCTCTTGTAACTCCAATAGAAATTGCCCAACTAGGTATATCTATCACTTTAAGACGTTGTTTGGTTTTCATGTCGAAAAGCCACACCTGACTACCTCCATGCTGATATGAACCGTCATAGCCATCAGGATGCATAATTTGATACATGATCCCTTGTTCGTCAGAATCATTAAGTGCTAGACCGCCAGGTCGCCAGTTTTTCTTCTTTTCATCCTCAGTAACCAAGCTCCAATGCTCAAGGTATTTAGCCACCTCACCTGAAAAGTCAAAAACGTGAACTTCTCCGGTAAAACTTGGAAAATAAGCAATTTCGTCAATGATCACAGGGCGTTCAAAAATAGGCGTTTTATCGGTGTCAAAAAAAGCTTTGATCCTATGTTGTGATTTAAGCTTCCCTGTGTCATCTAAAACGGTCGTTAGCATACCGCCATTACTACATAACGAAGACACACTTCTATTCCCTGTAGCAAACGTTAAAACACAGCCTGGAGTACCAATCGTTTCGGTAATTTCTTTTGTGTCTAAATCAACCACAGTAATTGATGCTGCGGGACTAAAGTTTGCTACAAATAGAAATTTTTCATCTGGGGTCAGTGCCATTGCATGGCGTCTAGGTAAAGCCTGCAAACGAGTGTCTGGCCAAATAATTTCTTTAGACGTAGCCATAGTCGTTTTGTTATAGATAGTTAACACATCTGTTTTAGGCCCTCTTGCTCCCCTCGAATGAAACGACTCCATAATATAAAACTCTGGCCTTTTTTTAGCCTGAATAAAATTACCGAGTAAGTTTTTATCTGCAGTGCCTTTTATTCGATCACCATGCTTACTCTCTGCGACATCAAGTAAAATCATTTTGCCGCCAAACATACTCGAAAAGCTTGATTCATCAACAAACATCCACGTTTCTGGAAATTGATTTGGCAGAACTCTTATGTTGCCTGTTTTTTCTATTGGTAACGGGGACAAATCTGTCCTTGGTGCTGCATCATCAACTGCTTTTGGGTTGGCTTGTGCAGCCAAAAAAGCGTTCATCGAGAAAAAGAGGCAACACACCAGAAATAATTGTTTAAAGTGCGTATAGGCTTTCATATTTTATTCCTTAAACTTGTTATACCGCTTATAGGTCAGGTGACCTTTAACTTCATACAACCATACTTAACGCGTTAAATAATGTCAAGAGTATTAGCTGTATATTAATCCTATTAAGGAATAATAATCAGTAACTGGTTATTAACGCTGGAAAAAATACTATTAAAGAAAAATGTATAAAAAGAATAGTAAGGACAGGAACAGTGAAGTCAGCGAATAAAAAATTATAGCTATTTAATTTTCTATAGCACATAGAGCGAGTAGGAATATTCACTAAGCAAGCTTTAATCCTAATTGTTTCGCCAGACGCTTTATTGACTTAACTTGGAAATCATCACTCTGATAAATTCTCGACATTATATATGCTCCTTGGATTTGCTCGATCAGAATAAAACTTAACTCTTCAGCAGAAAAATCGGATGAAATTAATCCTTGGTCTTGCGCTAGTTGAAAGTTTTGTCTGAGAAAGTGATGCAGTTCATCAAAGAACCCTTGAATAGGTTTATTCAACTCTGGTTTTTGCGCTGAAGTCTCATACATAAAACGCCCAAATTTACAGCCTTCGGTTCCTTTACGTGGTAATTTTAGGTATGCCTCTATACGTTCCTTTGGATTAGATATAGTACTTGTAATATGATTCAATTCAGCGATCTTTTCTTCTACTGTTCTTTCCAAAACGGCATTTGCCAAATCACCTTTACTGGAAAAATGATGGTAAAAACTTCCTTGTCCAACACCACTGGCAGCATAAATTGCTTGAGGACTAGTTGCTTCAAAGCCATTTTTCAAAAATAGATCCGCAGCCGAAGATAAAATACGTTCTCGTCCTTGACCGCGGGGTAAGCGCTTTTTTTTTGGTGATTCTGCCATTGTTACAATCCTAATTACTTGCATCTTCTATCATTGTACCATAAGGTACATAACTTAATTGTACCACTTGGTACATAAGTTTATATAGAGGAAATAAAATGAATAAAAGCGTAGGATTAAAGATCTCAGTAAGCTTTGTTAATACGTTTACATTACCCTTCTTCTTTGTGTTGCTTTATGGCAGTGGTTTTGTAGGTGCAAAGCTCGGATTACCACATTCTACTCCTTTAAGTTTTCTCAGCTTGCGCTTCATTACAGCAGGTTTGATTCTACTAATCATTGCTAAATGGTTTGGTAAGCAACTGCCTAGCTGGCGGGAGGCAATACATATTTCGGTAGCTGGAAGCCTAACTGTCTGTCTATTTTCTGTTGGCGTTTTTGTATCGATTGATATGGGACTTTCTCCGGCTATTTCAGCGTTGATTGTTGCACTACAGCCGATTCTAGTTGCTCTATTTGCACAAAAACTAGTGAATGAACGCCTTAAGTTAGCTCAATGGTTTGGATTGATTTTTGGGTTTTTAGGAGTAATCGTTGTTGTAATTGATTCAATAGATACAGCTTATTTTAGTTGGGTTGCTATAGGTATGTCTGTGCTTGCCTTATTTGGTGTTACCTTTGGAACTCTTTATCAGAAGCGTTATTGCGCTGGTATGGGGATATTTTACGGAGGTGCGATTCAGTCTCTTATTTCTGGTTTAATATGTTTAGTATTACTAGCTTTTTTTGAAAACTTTAAGATTGTTTGGGTGGATGAATTTATTATATCTCTAGTTTACATGGTCGTTGGAGTATCACTGGGAGCATTGAGCTTACTTTATATAATGATTCATCGGGGCGAGGTAAGTAGAGTCGCAAGCGTATTCTATTTAGTTCCTGTGTCTGCAGCAGTTAGTGCTTATTCTTTATTTGGTGATACTATTGAAAGCCTGTCTCTTATACACATCTGACGCTGCCGACGAAGAGGATAGTGTAGATC
>CAJXUT010000093.1 GCA_913061365.1 uncultured Colwellia sp. | reverse complement strand
CAGCGTCAGATGTGTATAAGAGACAGCTTTCATACTTATTTAACCAGAATAAAAGGCGTATTAACAAATTCTATGGAAAAATTGACAACAAAAATAATTTTTATCACATTGGCACTTGTTTTAGCTGGCTGTTCTTCATCAGAAAAAGAACTAGAAAAGGTACCTGATAAATCTGCTCAAGCACTATTTGCCGATGCAAGAGAATCACTCGAAAGAGGTTTATATCAAAGAGCCATTTCAACATTAAGTGCGATAGATTCACGTTTTCCTTTTGGCCCTATATCTCACCAAGTTCAATTAGATTTAATTTATGCCTATTATAAAGTGGGTGATGCAGCACAAGGCATTGCTTTAGCAGATAGATTTTTACGCCTAAATCCAAGTAATCCTAATATTGATTATGTGTATTACATGCGTGCATTAATCAACATATCTACAGAAGAAAATTTATTTCAAGATATTGTTGGTATTGATCGCTCAGATAGAGATCCAAGTGCATCTCGTGCCGCTTTTCAAGATTTAAAACGTGTCGTTACTGAATACCCTGAAAGTAAATATGCAGCAGATTCTCGTAAACGTATGATTGGTATAAAATCGCGCTTAGCTAAATATGAGTTGTCTGTTGCGAATTTTTACTTGAAACGCGAGGCATATGCATCAGCAGCGAATAGAGGCAGATATATTATTGAATACTTTACTCCAAGTCCTGAAGTAGAGCCAGCATTAGAACTAATGGTTGAGTGTTATGACAAGCTTGGCTTAGTCGATTTAAAGAAGAATACTTTACAAGTATTAGCGGCAAACTACCCAAATAATTCACTCGTTAATTAGGGTATTACTTTTATTAACAAGACATAATTTGCAAGGAGCGATATTCACACTATAAAGTGTTACTTTTCGCTCCTTAGCAAAAATCTCAATAAATACAGTTATATTGCTTCTTGATTTTCTTCGCCTGTTCTAATACGAATAATTCGCTCTATATCAGTAATAAATACTTTACCATCACCAATTTTACCTGTTTGAGCTGTTTCTAAAATTGCATTAACACAACGCTCAACATCTTCTTTAGCAATAACAATCTCTAACTTAACTTTTGGTAAGAAATCTACCATATATTCTGCACCACGATAAAGTTCAGTATGTCCTTTTTGTCTTCCGAAGCCTTTAACTTCAGATACTGTCATACCAGTCACACCAATCTCGCCCAATGCTTCTCTTACATCATCCAATTTAAATGGTTTGATGATAGCTTCAATTTTTTTCATAATAATTCCCAGTTAAACATCCATTATAAGTTCTTAATAACATTACAACGCGTTTATCAATTTATTTCAATAAGCAGTTGTTATTATTTAGCTCACACATTTATTTTGATACTATGAGGCTTCACCCAATACTCCATAAGTAAAATAGGAAGCCCATGGATCAGCAAGCAATTATTGATGAGATGAAAGTGTTACCTGAAATTGATATTCAATTTGAGATTCGCCGTCGTATTAACTTTATTAAATCAACATTAGCAAATTCAGGTTTAAAAACATTAGTTCTTGGCATTAGTGGCGGAGTTGACTCATCAACTTGTGGTCGTTTGGCTCAACTTGCTATCACAGAGTTAAATGAAGAGTTAGATGCTGATAATGAAAGTGTATTCCAATTTATTGCGGTTCGATTACCTTACGATGTGCAAGCCGATGAAGATGATGCACAACAAGCATTAAACTTTATCCAGCCTGATCATTGTTTAACAACGAATGTACTTGAGGGTGTGAACGGAATTCATCAACAGGTTATCAATGCCCTTTCAACTGCTGATTTATTATCCGCATCAAAAAATCAAATTGATTTTTCTAAAGGTAATGTAAAAGCGCGGGCTCGTATGGTATCTCAATATCATATTGCAGGTATTATTGGTGGCTTAGTTTTGGGCACAGATCATAGTGCAGAAAATATTACAGGTTTCTTTACCAAATGGGGTGATGGTGCCTGTGATTTAGCGCCATTATTTGGACTTTCTAAAAGACAAGTAAGAATGTTAGCAAAACATTTAGGGGCACCTTCTATTTTAGTAGATAAAGCACCAACAGCTGATTTAGAAGAGTTAGAACCAGGAAAGACTGATGAAGATGCTTTAGGCATTAGTTATGATGCGCTTGATAACTTTCTTGAAGGTAAAGAAGTTTCAGCACAAGTTCATGATCATATAATTAATATTTATAAAAAAACTCAACATAAGCGTCAGCCTATCCCAACTATTTATGATGAGTAAACTGAATACTCCCGCATATAATTAGCAAAATCCATTTTTCTTAACTATACCTAAATTACAAGGAAGTTATTTAAAATGGATTTTTTATGCTTTTACCTATTTCTCTTAATGCGCTAAATATAAGCATTAAAGGCTTCACACTAACTGAGTTAATTGTTTCAGTATCTGTCTCCTCAATTCTTGCAGTAATTACCGTACCTAATTTTAATGAGTTTATTATTAAAATGCGTGTTGATAATGAAATTTCTCAACTACATCGTATGTTATTAATGACAAGAAACTCCGCTATTAATAGTGGGCATAAAGCGATCATTTGTCCGTTAGATAATAGCTTACAATGTACAACTCAATGGCAAAATGAACTGAGTATTTTTATTGATGTTAACAGTAATTCAATATTTGATACAAACGAAAAGATAGTTCGTATTAGTGAAGCTATCTCTATTGATGATTCTCTTGTTTATGGCAAAGGAAGAAACAAAATAACATTTAAGCCTACAGGACAGTTGAGTGGATTGGCAAATGGTACTTTTCGATATTGCCCTAAAAGTTACGAGAGTTATTCAAGAGGAATTGTTGTTGCTCGATCTGGAAGAGTCTATCAATCAAGTGATATAGACAATGATGGAATTGATGAAAATAGAGGTAATAAAGAGATTACATGCGAATAACGATGTAATTGTTCAAAAAACAAGCCCTAGCGAGATATACAATAAAGTGGTATAAATACTATAACATCCAAGTAGTATTTAATGGGTTTAAAATGGATATTATTTCAGAGAAAGTCTCTGCACCTTTTTTTTCTTTCGCTTACAAAAAACAAGGTTTTACCTTAATTGAACTCATGGTGGCTATTGCTGTGGTAGCAATATTATCAACTATAGCCTTACCTCGTATGGATAACTTTTTAGTAAAAATGCGAGTGGACAATGAAATAAATGAAATACAACGTCTTTTATTAACGGCAAGAAATATGGCCATTAATACAGGAAAGAATACGACAGTTTGTCCACTTTCATCAAGTGGGGCATGTACAACTAATTGGCAAAACGAAATTAGTGTGTTTACTAATAGTGATAATGTTTTAGCCACGAATACAAGCTTTGCAGCTCCTGATGAAGTGGTAAAAATTAAAAGTAAAATAAAGTCTGGAGATAAACTTCAATATACTCAAAACAGTATAATTTACACTCCTGATGGCCGTTTATTGACGACATCATCCAATTTTAGTTATTGCCCTAAAGATAATGCTGAGCAATCTCGAGGAGTTAGTATTTCGTTGTCTGGTAGAAGCTATTCTAGTTCAGATACAGACAACGATAGTAAGGATGAAGACAGGTCAGGCAATGAAATCACCTGTACTTAACATTAATGAATATAAATTAGTTATCTCAGAAAATTTTTGTCCATAATTCTTGCTCTTGGACTAGTAAAATCATCTTCTTCTAAAACACACTGTTTAGTTTTATAAATAGTCGCTATTTTATTTTTATATGCTTGTTGATGCTGTGGAGTAAGTAATATTTCTTGACCAATAATGGTACTCGCTAACGCTTTTAGTTGCGACGGTTTAACTAGCCATAAGCTTATCGTGTCTTTACCTCCAATTAACTCAACATAACATTTTGCATCCACCGCCTTTTCATCTACTTCTGAAGATGTATCTTGTGCATATACCGTAATAAATGAATTCAATCCCACTAGAACTAAAAATGATGTCAATAGCAATACGCTTTTCATGTTATTTCTCCCAACATGCTGTAGGAGTTTTAGCTCCTAAGTGATTGATTTTTAGTCCTGTACAACCAGTGTCATTTAATTGCCCATTTTTTGCTATTGCCTTTAACGTATAAGTGGTTGCTGTATGACTTATCACTTTAATCACATAATTTTTTGATGCTGTTTTAAAACCTACAGTGTTTGAACCTAAGCCTTTCATATCTGACGCATAGGATCGAGAATCAACAAACACTTGCTCTTGTAAATTAGCAAATCGCATCAATTCTCTTTGGGCTTCACTACGATTCGAACGCATCACATAGTCAGTATAAGATGGGTAAGCAACTCCCGCTAAAATACCGATAATTGCAACGGTTATAAGCAACTCTATCAACGTGACACCTAAATATTTCGAGATACTTTTAGTTTGTAGCCTGTTTAATTGTATTTGTGACATATTTATCGATCCTCTGTAACATAAAGGTAAGTACGCATTGTTTGCATATTAAAGCCTACTGACACTATTTGCCTTCCAACAATAAGATTTCCTGTACTTTTAGATTTTGGATCATCGGGGTCATCTGGTAAGACTATTAACGTTGGCGATCCCAAAAATTGCTCACTAATAAAGGCGATTCGATCTTCTCTATTTTTACTATCTTCCGAAGCCCAGTTAAACTTTTTAATCCCTAAAGAGAGATCTACACCATATAGCCAACCTTGGCCATTAGGAAGTTCACAGCTTATCTGTTCTTGTGCTAAGTTAGGTGGTGTAAAGGTAGTAAAATAAACAGTATTATTTATCACAATTGCACTAGAAGTACTCTTTTCTCCATCTTGCTCTAAATCAAAAAACCAGCCTGACTTTTTACTCACATTAACAGATAATGCCTGCCGCCCTTCATCACTGACAGTACCAAAGGGATCATCAGTGAAATCATAAAGATCACTTTTAGTGATAGCTGATGGTATTGGAGGGGTTGAGCTGCTTGTAAACGTCTGTGTGGTAATATATTTATCCTTTATCATAAAGAAAACATCATCAGTAGCGGCTCCTAAAGGATTTGATCTATTACCACTCCCTAATAAAACAGCATCATATGGTATTTCTTGATGCACAGTAACAGTAGAGGTATCGCCATCAGCATCTGTAATTTGTGATTCTATGGTTTCTGTTATGAAAGTACGCACAATAGAGGGTTCATCAAAAAAACGCCTATCCGTTGATTCAGTATCCCCTCCTAAATTAGCTAGTTTGAATACAGTCCAAGGTTTATCACCCGTTGGACTATCGCTAGGCATATCCACACGCCAAACATTGCCTCCGGTATCACCTGCATATAACCTATCAACTAAACCATCAGCATCACTGTCTAACATTGCAATACTAGAAGGAATACTATGATCACCAGAAAAAGTCGTTGTTGCATTTTCTCGAGCCATACTCCATTTTAGTGTGCCGGTTTCAGCATCAACCATATAAATTGCCCGACCAACATTGTCGACTGCATCAACGACGCCAATATTGTCTTTTGATGTGTCATAGCCGCCACCAAAAAATAGTACGGGCTTAGCTGTACCACTTGCAATATTTAACTTAGAATAGCCCACTTTAGGTTGTGACCATGACTGACCTAACTCCCCAAAATCAGCGGTGTTTGCATTGATATGCCACATCAGCCTTGGTGAATCAGGATCACTTATATCAATAGCATAATACGATGTTCCACCACGACGTAAGCCGAAAAAGATCCAAACCCTATCGCCTGTCTCAATAATACCATCGCCATCTTTGTCATCAATAAATGATGTGATTTTGCCATCAACACCATAAACTTTATCATCACTGGTTGAATTCCTACGCAATGACTTTATATTAGGGAAGAATTCTTTTGGCATAAACGCCCAGGTTTCATCGACTGTGTCTCCCGAATCTTTAAACATATGTAATGCGCCAGCATTAGTGCCTATGATTAGATGTATTTTATCTCCATAGTTAACAACAAAGGGTTTAGAATGAAGTGGGTCCCCAAAAACATCTCTACGTATATCAGTTTTATCGCCATCATCATCTTCATCATCAACATCTATACCTAAGTTCCAATCAAAAGCATCTTGAGCATTTGCAAGATCAACTCCTATAAAATCAGCGTATGCTTGCTCCGTTACAAAGTGGCTTAGTCTATTAGTATCATTTAATCTAACCAAAGCCCCGCTAGTGCCTATATCGCTATAAACAATCCTATCTGATTTTTTACGCAGCATTTCCGCAATGCCACCTTCAGCAACTTGATCTCCATCTTTTTGACTAGACCAGAAGCTTCTCACATCTGGAGAAAAGTGTCCCGTAGCAGCATTAATTGCAGACTCCCCATCTTTTCCTACTTGTTCTCCTCCAACAACTTTATATTTTTTTAAATTTCCTTGCCATCTAGGTCCTCTATCCGGCTGAAACATTGCGTAATATACTGAACTTAAAGTTTCAGTACGGTCAAAGTTGTTAGCCGCAACAGATGCCGATGTTAAACTATCATTACTGGGCTCTAAGTTAGCCAACACATTAGTTAATGCTGCTGTTAAACTAGCAGTGTCTTCCGCTTTATAATACTTACCACCACCTAGCAAGGCAGCTCTAGTTAGCAGTGAGGCTGCAGCATCAGCACCTGAGCTAAAACCAATGGTATAGGTAGATACAGTCTGTTTACCATCAACACTTTTGTTAACATCATTATTATTCATCCAGCCAGCCATGGCTGCTAAGTAGTTACTACTAAATTCAGACATAGCATACCCATCAGCAATACCAAGATTTTTGACATCGGTATCGGCATCTCTATCTTGTGTGGGTACACCATCCGTCATAAGAATTACGTAAGCTTTATCACTACAAGAACTAAATGGAGATTTATAAGTGCCAACAGGATCTTCCGCATCTATATCTCGTACTGGAGTATAAAAGGCTTCATTATCACCAAAGTCTACAGTCTTCCCACCAAAGTAGCGCGACGCTTCATATAAAGATTCACATAGCGGCGTGTTACCACTAGCCACTAAATCATCGTTAACCATATCAACAAGAGCTGTTCGGCTCGCAAGGGTAGATTTAGTTATTCCAAAAACTACACGGCCACCATGTCTAGTTCCACCTGAATTATTTCTATTAAATACCTGTAAACCAAAATCAACATTTGGCGAAGAATTTATTAAACTTGTGACACTTTCCTGTGCTATTTCTATACGGTCTTTACTCTCTGTTGGAATATCAGGGTTATGGTACCAACGGAGGTAATTATCACTATATAGCGTGACCAAAGCACCTGACCATTCAACATTACTATTATCTATTGCTGATGTGTAAAATTCTGGAGTATCTAACTCACCCTCACCGTCAATAGGATAACCCGCTGAAAGTTCTTTTAAGACTTCTCCTTTCAAGTAATTTTTATTATGGCTATTCTCATCAAGTACATCATCTTCACAGTCAGTAATATAGATACCCGTACCATCGGTTTCATTTAATTCACTCCAACGACCAGAGTTTCCTTGAAAATTATATTCCCGAACATGACCTGTATAAAACCCATATTTATCAATAATATCTTGAGCAACTTTACAGTTATTAATAGCTTTTAAAAACTTACGTTTTTCATTAGTGTCATCTGCAATAGGGATATCATCAATATCACCTTGACCCTTAGCATAATAAATATAGTCGTCAGACAATTTAGTGTAACTGTCAAGCGCATCGTAATCAGTATCAGGATCATAGGATGTTTTTACAGTTTCATTTCGAGTCATGCTGCCTGATGTATCAAAAATAATCAGTACTTGTGGCCGTGCTTTGGCTTGTTTAACAGTATCACTGATATACAATTCAATATCTTCACTAAAAGCAAAGTGAGTCGTACAAAGTAATAGTCCTGCAGCTAAATACTTATTCATTTTAATTCCCCAACCAAACATAAATTGCATCACAGTTAGCACACTAACGTAAAAGTTGCTGTGCTATGCCTGAATTAACATTCACTGTGCTCGTAGCATTGCGACCATATTTTCGATTTACTTGTATATTTAATACGTTACAAGTAAACACCTGAGTTGAAGACGCTAGTTTAGAGTGGGGGCAACCAGCTTCTAACATAAACTCATTATTTGTTACATCTAACTCTGGTGGTTCAAATTTATCAGAATCCCATAATGTGGGCATTTCTGCTGTCAGCTTTTTTTCTCCATCCTTAAAAGTAACAACGGCAGCAGCAAACTCATTAGTTTTACCTGGTGAAACCTGATTAAATATTATTTCATCAATTGCACTCACTGCCTGTTGCACAGCAACAACTTTTTCTTCGCTAGCACCTGACATTTTCATATCTGTAGTAGTGTTTTGCATTAACGCAGCAGCAAGTGCAGTTAAAGCGACAAGAAATACTAAGGAAATTACTAACACCACTCCTTGTTGCTTACAAAGTTGACCATATTTATAATTCATATTATTAATTCCACGAGTCTATACTTGCATTATATAAAGTCACTGTTGAGCTAAAAAGTAAGCGCCGATAATTATCATTAACGATGTAATCAAAAGCACCTAATTGATAAGTGTTTTTATTTTGATACTTTTTATCTTCTTGAATACCACGTGCTAATACGTATATTTTAACTGAAATTATTCTACTTGCTGCATTATTCCATAATGCATCTGTCATATTAGCAGCAGGAATATAAGCATTAACAATACCGTAACCTGCAACAGTGGGATCCGTTTCTGTATCAATCCCATATTCAAATCGAATCATCTCAATGCCATCAATTATGGGTGCAAAAGATAAAGTATTTGATAATTGACCTTGCATTAAAACAGGCACAACATTACTTCCTTGTGTTTCCTCTCTAACATAGTATATGTGGTGTTGATATTCCCACACTTGTGCGTTCTCTATTTCTGGCACCGCACCACTGGCAAAAATACTTCCATTGTTCATATTGCTCACTAAATAATAATTACCTGATGGAGCAACAGTAATAGGATCTCCGGAGCCATCCACTAAAGGGGTCGAAATGGCACGTTTAAGTTGTAAAATATCAGAACCAACTTTTGCATCATCTCGACAACCAGATAATACTGTTGAACTTGTCACCGTTTCTCCCCAAAGCGTTCTAAAGCTACCAACAGCTAAAGGAAAAGTACCATTATTTATACCGCCACCAATACATTCTCCTACTGGAGCACCTGGCACTGGATTAATACTGCCCAAATCAATAGAGCCTGTATAGTCTCCCCAAAAGTCTTGCCTCAATAAGTCATCACTCAAAACACTGATCGCAAAACGACCATTTTCTTGTAGCTCACCATAACTTGACGTTTCACTCGTCGTTGTTCTTAAGCCAACAAATATACTCAACACGCCAGCAAAAATGACTAAACCTATCGCCAAGGCTACAAAAACTTCTAACAAACTAAACCCGTATTGATTCTTTAGGCTTTTATTTGTCATCTGAGCAGCACTTAAGCTTTTATTTGTACTTTCAGTTTTCATTTGCAATAGTTTACCCTTTACTCATTTTAAGTGGTTAGATTATAAAAGCTTCTACTACTACTTGACGGCGAGTTTCACTTTCAACTCCACAGTCTGCTGCCTTATTTGCATCAGCATATTCAGCCTTACCTTGCCAAGTTACTGCGACTGTGACTGAATTTCCATTAACACTTAAACACCCAATACCTTCAACTAGGCCACCAACCTTGTCCTCGCCATTAGTCACTCCTGCACCCATTAGCGCTTGTTCCCATCCATAAAGATCATGGGTAACCATTTGAGTAGGACTGCATAAAGCTCCTGCTGAATTACACGTTGGGGGTGAAGTGACTTTTCCAGAGCCATACGGACTATTTGCTGCATATAACGCTAAAGCAGCACTGTCATTACTACGCATTCGCTCAATTATATCTTGAGCCAAGCTAGAAGCTAATGAACGTTGCATTGCATCAAAGCTTCCTTTCTTAGCCGTTGCCTGCATCGCAACAGCACCTAAAATTCCAGTTACCATAATGACTAAGGCAATCAAAACTTCGATAAAAGTCATACCCTTTTGTTTAGCTAAGTTTTTTTTAAAAAAATATGTGTTTTTATATCGAGACATTAGTTTTTCTCTTTATAAGTTGACGTTTGTTATGGCCTATTATTTTATAAACAATAAATATAAGAACTGCCTGTAATAAAGCAGTATAGAAAAGAGTGATTTTCAGTTGGGGGGATGTGAAAAAAAATTCTTTTAATAAAAAAATATTTTTAAATTTTGATAAGCCTATAAATTTCAAAGCTTTTATATTTAAAGTTTCTTCCTTTTCAGACTTTTCAGACATGAAAAACGAGGGAGCCAATTTTGCGTGAGCTAAAGACTCTGTAAAAAATTCATATGTGTTAAAAATCACCAAAGTGAACCGCATTAACCCATATCCTTTCTTCCATAAGGAATATCCATAAAGTTATCCGTTAACCCTATTTTTGTTCCATTTCCTCGATAATTTATTCAGTAATGATTAAAATACAATCAGTTTATTTAAGACTAGCGTAATTCAACGGGTACTGCAAATACAATATTCTCTTCACGACCAGGATATTCATTAACCTCTTGAGCGCCATAATCTTTTAAAGACTCTATCACTTGTTTTACTAATATTGCAGGAGCAGAGGCGCCAGCTGTTACACCAATACGGTTTATATTATCTAACCATGAATCTTCAATATTATCAGCGGTGTCAATAAGATAGGATGTTGTCCCCATCTTTTCAGCCACTTCTCTCAAACGGTTTGAATTTGAACTGTTTTTTGCACCAACAACGAGTAACAAATCTACCTGGCTCGCAATAGCACGTACTGCATCCTGGCGATTTTGCGTTGCATAGCAAATATCATCTTTACGAGGCCCAGTAATCATTGGAAACTTCACTTTTAGTGCATCAATAACATCAGAAGTATCGTCAACAGACAACGTTGTTTGACTACAAAAATATAATTTTTCTGGATTTTTCACCACAAGATTTGACACATCATCAGCTGATTCAACTAAATAAATACCCGCTGACTCACTATCATACTGTCCCATAGTACCTTCAACTTCTGGGTGTCCTGTATGTCCAATTAAGATACATTCAATATTCTTTCGACTAACGCGAGCAACTTCCATATGCACTTTTGTTACTAATGGACATGTTGCATCAAAAACTTTCAAATCACGTTTCTTTGCCTCATTCCGTACCGCTTTTGATACGCCATGAGCACTAAAGATAACCGTACTATTGTCTGGTACTTCGTTAAGTTCTTCAACAAATATAGCACCACGATTTTTAAGACCATCAACCACAAATTTGTTATGTACTACTTCATGACGAACATAAATAGGAGCACCAAATAAATCTAATGCTCTATCAACAATGCTAATGGCTCTATCAACACCAGCACAAAATCCACGAGGGTTTGCTAAAATAATTTCCATAAATTTCTCTGTTAATACTTCAAAGTATCAGCTTTGTATCAGACAATGATTACTCTTTAACTCAGAGCAATAAACGAACAATAGAACTATAGTATTTCAACCAAATCAATAACAAATGTTACAGTTTGTCCAGCTAACGGGTGATTGAAATCGATTGTAACTGAACTACCATTAACTTCTTTAATCATACCGGGTAACTCTCCACCAGGTTGTGAAAAGGTAATAATATTACCAACCTTTGCAGGTACTTCATCAGAAAACTTATCTATATCCATGTAGTGAATATTATCTGGATTAGATTCACCAAAGGCGTCAACAGCTTCAAGCGTAAACTCTTTGCTTTCTCCGGCAGCCATCCCTAGTAATTGCGCTTCAAAAGCAGCTGAAACACTTTGATCACCCATAATGATTTTAGCTGGTTTATTATTTACTTTAGTACTATCTGCAGCTGAACCATCACTCAATTTCATTGTTATATGCACTAAAATTGCTGAGTCAGCTTTAATCGTAATTTCATTTGTCATTTTTTGTCTTCTTATTCATTGCCATACTTGTAGTATGACTTATATTTTATCATTGGATTCAGCAGTAAAGGATTCTAAAATCATCAGCGCTGCTCCAATAAAAATTACAGAATCTGCAATATTAAAAGCTGGAAAATGATTACCAGACCAATGAAAGTCTAAAAAATCAATAACATAACCAAACAATGCACGATCTATCAAATTTCCCATCGCACCACTAAGCATTAATGCAATAGCGATACTTAATAATGTTTGTGATTTAGGTGTTTTTGTCAGCCAAACAGTGAAAACAATACAGGCAATAGCTGCAATAGCAGTGAAAAACCAACGTTGCCAACCACCTTGATCTGCTAGAAAACTAAAAGCAGCACCTAAGTTATGCACATAAGTAATACTAAAAATAGGCAGCACATTGACAGATTCATATAAATTAAAAGAACCTGCAACCCACTGTTTAGTAACCTGATCAAGTATTAAACAAAGCAGCGTTAGCCAAAGCCAACGCAAACCCGAATTATTAAAAGAGGTAAAAAGCTTATGCATACTTTCGAGCTTCACCGTCACCATCAACATTGGTAATACAACGACCACATAATTCTGGGTGAGCATCATAGGTGCCAACATCAGTTGTTACATGCCAACATCTATCACACTTAGCTCCATCTGCTGCTGCAACTGATAACCATAAGCTTTCTATATCTGTTGCTGTTGCGCTATCAGGTACTTGGCTAGCATCAGTAACAACATTAAGATTTACCTTAGAGGTGATAAGTACAAAACGTAACTCATCTTCTAATTGTGCTAATTTCTGTGCTAAGTCTGCCGTTGCATACAGTGTTACTTGTGCTTCAAGTGCTTTACCCACTGTTTTTTCTTTACGAGCAAGCTCTAGTGCGCGGTTAACCTCAGCACGAACTAATAATAATTCGCTCCAATAGTCATTACCTAGTACTGTATCTTCTGGCATTGTAGCTAAACCATCAAACCAAACGCCGGTGAAAACAAATTCATCACGCTCGCCTGTTGCTGGTGTTGGTAGAGCTTGCCAAATTTCTTGTGCCGTAAATGATAGGATTGGAGCCATCCATGCAGTCATCGCTTCAGCGATTAAATACATAGCCGTTTGACAAGAGCGACGAGCGTTCGAATCTGCTTTAGCTGTGTACTGTCTATCTTTAATGATATCTAAATAGAAACCACCTAACTCTGTGGTACAGAAGTTCATTAGTTTGTGTACTACCACATGAAATTCATATTCATCGTAAGCATTAATGATTTCATCTTGTAAACGTGCCGCTTTATCAACTACCCAACGATCGAGTGCAACCATATCATCGAACGCAACAGAGTGTTGTGCAGGTTCAAAACCATTTAAGTTTGATAATAAGAAACGTGATGTATTGCGAATTCGGCGATAAGCGTCTGCTTGTCGTTTGAAAATTTCATCGCCTGCAGTGATTTCTTGCGTGTAATTTACTGATGCTGTCCATAAA
>CAJXUT010000092.1 GCA_913061365.1 uncultured Colwellia sp. | reverse complement strand
CCTCTACGTCTCGTGGGCTCGGAGATGTGTATAAGAGACAGGGTAAAATACGGTGTTTTTTCAGTGATTTTTTTTTAGATTTTGTTACACACTGTATATATTAGTGTAAAATGCCGTCACTTTTTATTTATTTAGTTTTTGACAAGCAGAGAGCAACTCAATGAAAAAAATTATATTCTCACTATTGTTAACCATGGGCGCTATTCACACGGCGAGTGCAGTTGAAGGCGATGCCGACGCAGGTAAGGCTAAAGCAGCAGTGTGTGGTGCTTGTCATGGTGCAACAGGTCTTAACCCTAATCCTAGCTATCCTGATCTAGCTGGTCAGCATGCTGCATATATTGTTAAACAGTTATCTGATTTTAAATCTGGTGCTCGTACTGACATGATGATGGCACCAATGGCAACCAATTTATCCGATCAAGATATGGCAGATTTAGCTGCTTTCTTCTCAATTCAAGAACGTGCTAGTGAAAAACCAGCAGCAAGTACTGATAGCTCTGCTACAGCTGCAGCGCCTGCAACAGCTACTGCAGAAATCGTTACTTCAACTCCAGCTAAAGCGCTTTATGCCGGCGATGTAAAAGCAGGACAAGAAAAATCAGCAATGTGTGTTTCATGTCATGGTACTGATGGTAATAGCCCAATTGCTATGTACCCTAAATTAGCGGGTCAAAGTGCTAGTTATATTTCTAAGCAATTAGCTGATTTTAAATCAGGTGAGCGTTCAGACCCTATTATGGCGGGTATGGTTGCGGCTTTATCTGAACAAGATATGAATGATTTAGGCGCATATTTTGCGGTACAAACTCCAACGGCAGGTCAAGCTAAAGGTAGTGATGTAGGTCATAAATTATACTTTGGTGGTGATGCAAATAAAGGTATTACTGCTTGTGTTGCTTGTCATGGCGTAAAAGGTAAAGGTATGGCTCAAGCTAGCTTCCCTGCACTTGCGGGACAAAATGCTGACTACTTGAAAAAGCAAATTGCTAACTTCCGTGACGGTAGTAGAGGAAATGACCGCAACAATATGATGCGTAACATTGCTATTAAACTATCTGACAGCGATATTGATGAGTTAGTTAACTACATGTCTTCGCTAAAATAGCATTGCCATAACAGTTAATAAATTTTAAAAAGCAGCGTTTATCGCTGCTTTTTTCGTTTAGGCACAAAATTCTGTAGCTCGCATCTTGAACGAATATCTTTTAGAATAATAACCAATCAAATATCAAAAAGTTGGGATAATTTGAATACAACAAAAGATACCTCACAGCTTATTGCTTGTTTACAGTGTGATGCACTGTATGACACCCCTATTTTAAAGCAAGGTCAAAGTGCAAAGTGTATTCGTTGTGGCAGTATTTTAGCAGAGCGAAAAGTTGACTCAATAGAACGCAGCTTCTATTGGTCGTTGGCAGGTATTATGTTGTCAGTTCCCGCTATATTATTGCCTATTATGGGAGTAACTCTTGTTGGGCAATACCATCACGCTTCACTTTTAGATTGTATTTTAGCGCTCATTGAACACGGCTTTATTATGATTGCTACTTTGGTGTTCTTATTCACCTTAGCAGTACCTATAGTTCGTTTGTTAGGCGCCTTTTATATAACGTCCAGTTTTAAGTTCAATCGATTAAAACCCTCCTTATTACATTTCTTCCGCGCGTTTCATCACCTAGACAATTGGGCAATGCTCAATGTTTTTATGTTAGGTATTGTAGTTTCAATGTATAAATTACTTGATGATACCGAGCTTTCAGTCAATATGGGATTATTGGCATTTATTCTTTGGCTTATTTGCTCAACCATGGCGGCTAGTTCATTAGATCAGGATTATATTTGGCAAGAGTTGGAGAATAAGTTTGTCGATTAAGACGGCACAAGAAAGTGGTCTAGCACTTTGCCCTAAATGTCATAAACTTAATGATATGGAGGAAGGTGCTGATATTCATACAACGATGCAATGCACTCGTTGTCATGGTATGTTTTATCCCCGTAAGCCACATAGTTTACAGTATACCCTAGCATGGAATATTGCAGCATTATTGGCTTTTATTCCAGCAAACATTTATCCAATAATGATTATTTATTCAGTGGGTATTGGCGATCCAAATACCATACTTTCTGGTATTGGTGAATTTGTTGATCATGGTTTGTATCCTATTGCGGCAATTATTTTTACCGCTAGTATTATTGTGCCGTTACTTAAGATTGTTGGTTTGTTTTTATTAGTTTATAGAGTTCATACGGGTGTGCGCTTACGTCCAGATAAGCACAGTAAGTTTTATCACGCATTAGAATTTTTAGGCCCATGGTCAATGCTAGATGTTTTTGTGGTAGCCTTACTTGTCGCGGTGGTAGAACTTGGCTTTGTAACGTCTGTTTCTGCAGGGCCGGCAATTAATTATTTTACTTTGACCGTTATATTCACCATGATTGCAGCTAATAGCTTTGACCCTCGCTTATTGTGGGATAAAGATCAAAGTAATGAAAACGCTAAGGAAAAAAATGACTGTTGATAAATCATTAGATAAAGATAGTGAAAAGCATTCAGCTGAAGTGGTGCCGCGCCAAGGTGTTTCTATTGTATGGTTTGTGCCTTTTATTGCGCTGATCTTTGGTGGCTGGTTAGGGATGAAAGCGCTTTCTGAGCAGGGTACTTTTATTACCATTGAATTTGAAAATGGTGCGGGCATTGTGCCTAAAAAAACAGAAGTTCGCTATAAAGGTTTAGTTACTGGTTTAGTGAGTAAAGTTGTTCCGTCTGATGACTTACAATCTGTTATTGCCCACGTGGAAATCTCAAAAACGTTTAGTGATTATTTAACTGAAAATACACAGTTTTGGTTAGTGAGTGCCGATATTTCTTTACAAGGTGTTTCAGGCTTAGATACTTTATTATCTGGGAGTTATATTCATATTATTCCTGATACAGATGACGATGCTGATAGCCAAGATCATTTTATCGCGCTAAAAGAAGCGCCACAACTTGATATGACCACACCGGGATTACATCTTACATTACAAACTAAGGTGCTAGGCTCTATTAGTGAAAACTCTCCTATTACCTTTAAACAAATCCCTATTGGTTATGTTACCGGCTATCACTATGCTGAAGACGCACAAGCAATTAATATCAACATTTTTATTGAACAAGAGTACGCTCACTTAGTGAAAGAAAACTCACTGTTTTGGAATGTGAGTGGTGTGCAGGTAACAGCGTCTATTTCAGCGGGCATAAAGGTAAACACAGAATCGTTATCTTCCATGATTGCAGGTGGTATTGCTGTTGATACGTTGAGTTATCAAGAAAAATTATCACCCGCTAAAAATGGCCAAATATATCCTCTACATGCCGACTTCCAATCAGCAGAAACGGGTCATGAAATAGAGTTAACGTTAGACTGGAATTCAGGTATCAATCATAATGCAACCATTCTATATCAAGGGTTGACCATTGGTACGATAGACTCATTTAGTAAGATAGATCCTAAAAGCCGAAAAATCACAGCTAAAGCAAAAGTAAACCCGCGTGTTGTTCCTTATTTAACGGATCAGTCTCAGTTTTACTTGGTATCGCCACATATCGATTTAACAGGAATTTCTAATGCACGAACACTATTAAGTGGTACTCACATTAGTATTCGTCCTTCTTTACAAGGTAAACCAACAGATAAGTTTGCTGTATTTAATTCTAAGCCACCCTATAAATATACAGAGCCTGGTTTACATTTAATTCTACAAACGGATGATCGTAGCTCTTTGCAAGTTGGTAGTAATATTTATTATAAACAGCAGGTAGTTGGTAGTGTTCAAACCGTTGAAACTATTGATGCAAAAAAACATTTAATCCATATTCATATCGAAAAAGAGTATCAAGATTATGTTTCAGCTAATAGTCATTTCTATAATAACTCAGGACTGAAAATTAAAGCCAATCTTCAAGGAGTAGATATTGAAGCACAGTCTTTACAGAGTATTCTTACCGGTGGCGTTACTTTTATTAATGTAGATAAGCAAGGAAACGATACTAAAATTATTAATGGCGATAAGTTTACTTTGTTTGCAAATCAAAAAATGGCACAGCAGCGAACCAACTTTACTTTAACCATTTCTGCTAATGAACACGTTAATGTGAATACTAAAATTTTATACCGTGGTGCTGAAATTGGAGCTATTCACAAAATTGAACAGCAAGGTGAGCAGAGCAGGTTACATCTAGGTTTATTACCTGAATATCAATATATTTTACGTGAGGGCACTCAGTTTTGGTTAGCAAAACCGAACCTTTCGCTATCAGGGGCATCTGATATGGATGCTTTGCTAGGTGGTAGTTATATTACCTTTAACCTTTATTCTGAAGCCAGCAAAGACAAAACAGATTTTCGTTTATTAACGTCACCACCTGCCAAATATGCCAGTGCTTCTGGGCTGCAGTTAAGTTTATTAAGCGATAACGCGAGTGTTGCCACAGCAGGCAGTAGTGTTAGTTATCGTGGTGTTAGCGTTGGGCAAGTTGATAACGTTGTACTAGATAAGCAAATAGACAAAGTACGTGTAAATATCACTATAGATGAAGAACATACCTCGTTAATACAGGCGAACACACGTTTTTATAATGCCAGTGGCATTACAGTAAATGGTGGTTTAAGTGATTTTGTTGTTAAAACAGAATCTATTGATGCCATATTACGGGGGGGTATTAGTTTTTATAACCCATCGGTTGTCACTGAAAATGTTGCGGTAAATGAGTTAGATAGTTTTTCGTTATTTGAGCATTACGAGCATGCAAGTAGTGCAGGTTTATCTATTAGCATACATTTTAATGACTATGCAGGTATAAAGGTAAATACCAAAGTTTTATATCAAGAACAAGAAATCGGAAAAGTTGAACGCTTAGTCTTTAATGAAAATGAAATAGGTGTGACAGCGATAGTATTACTGAATGATATTGGTGCGAAGTATGCTAAAAAAGCGAGTCAGTTTTGGCTTGTTGAACCGGTAATCGGTTTGGTAGGCTCTAAAAATGTTGCTAGTTTACTTGATGGTGCTTTCATTACCTTACTTCCCGATGCTGATTTATCAAATGATGTACAAACTGAATTTGAAGCATTAGAAATGGCGCCCACCGTTACCCAATTACCTTATGGTTTGAATGTGAAACTGGTTACTAAACGATTAGGTTCAGTTCGAGTTGGAAACCCAGTGTTATATCGACAAATTTCAGTGGGTGAGGTTATTGGTATAGACTTATCAGCTACAGCAGATACTGTTAA
Source organism: uncultured Colwellia sp. (assembly GCA_913061365.1). Taxonomy (GTDB): domain Bacteria; phylum Pseudomonadota; class Gammaproteobacteria; order Enterobacterales; family Alteromonadaceae; genus Colwellia. The sequence goes on along the minus strand of CAJXUT010000092.1, from coordinate 8,259 downwards.
TGTATTTATTAACATAGCTAAACGTTATGCGCCTTTAGTAACCGACAACAGTGTATTTTGGAACACAAGCGGAATAAATATTGAAGCGGGTCTTTTCTCTGGCATTAATATAGATTCTGAATCTGTTGAAACCCTTATCTCGGGCGGTATTGCTTTTGCTACACCAGAAGTGAACTCTAGTGATAGCACACAAAACAAACAAAGCTTTATATTGCATCAAGACCTGAATAGAGATTGGTTAGAATGGCAGCCCAAAATAGCTATTGGACAATAAGCTTACACGTAGCTCGCTATAGTGGAAGGACACTTTAAGCTTTTAGGTTTTAATCAAATTTAGCAGACTTAAAGCGTCATAATAGGTGTGTTGACTGTTGATCTAATGACAGAAAATTTTAGAAATGTGTTATTAATCATAGTTGGGTCTATAACGTGACAAACTGTTATTAATATACTTTCTGTTTTTGAATAATTGATAAGCGCGAGCTGTAAAACCCGCGCTTATAAAATGCTACTTATTTACTTTGCCTGTTCAATTGCAAATAGCCTAATATTGCTAATGCAGCAAAGAAAACAGGGTCACTCCAGCCAAACCCAACAAAAATTCCAGTTATTCCAGCATAACTTGTAATTACGACTCCGAGTAAGTTACTGGTTATTAGCGCTTTAATTAGTTGGCGAATGGTTTCAGCGTCTTTAATACTTCTAAGAAAGAAACTAACCGCACCTAAGCCACCTAAAAATATGCTTGTATGCTGAGAGAGAAAATAAGCATACTTGTCATTTATTTCTAGCCCGTACATAGGCCACACTAACGTAGGTACAAAAAACAGCACTAAGGCAAAAGTAGAGTAAATTACACCATGTATTAATAAGAACGTTTTATAGTTCATATTAATTTCCTTTTTGAACTATTGGACCTTGGTTAATAGTGGTTAATGGTATGTTTATATCAAAAACTATTCCTCTGACTTCAGAAACTCCCATCTCTTTTAAACGCGCTGTGTGCATTTCTAAATAACTTCTAGCACTATTTTCATCTTTAAAAAGATAAATTCCTCCGCCAAGTTTATTGGATTCACTTTCAGTCCAGATTTTCCAGATTAGGCCTGGTTCCTGGTTGATAGACTCTGCTAAGCCAACAAGGGCTTTTGACATTTCTTCGCCCATAGCGCCTTGGTATTCAAAATCAACTTGTAATAATTTCATTGTATATACTCCAATAATGACAGCTTAATCGCTGTGTTGTTTGTGGAACTAATTATTAACTATAAAAAACACACATAAAAGTTCATAATATTGCGTATAACTGTGTAAAAAACTGACAGGTGATGCCGTGAGATTGAAAAGTACACTTGAACAATGGGTTACGCTCCAAGAGATAGATAAAGCTGGTAGTATCCAAGCAGCGGCTATAACACTAAATAAAAGCCACACGACTCTGATTTACTCAATCAAAAAGCTAGAGACTCAATTGGATGTAAAACTGCTAGAGGTAAAGGGGCGGCGAGCGATACTTACTAAGCATGCTAAGTCTTTACTTCGTAGGGCTGAAAGCATGGTAGAACAAGCGAGAGACTTGGAAGAGATGAGCCAGCAACTATCTTCGGGTATGGAATCAGAAATTACGGTCGCTATGGATCACCTTTGTGACCCTACTTTATTATATCAGTCGATGAAAGATTTCTTGATAATTAACACGACAACATCTATTCAGGTTGTCGAAACATCCCTATCAAAAACCTCCCATATGGTCACAAGTGAAGAAGCTGACATCGCAATTATTACACTACCAGTAACGAATTACCCTGCACAGGCTTTAGCTCTAACAACCATGATTCCCATAGTATCTAATGACCATCCACTTGCGGAAAAAGAGCGTGTATGTACTTCAGATTTAGCAATATACAGTCAGATTGTTATACGAGATTTAGGTGCTGAGTATTCAAGTAATGAGACAGAAAATGTAGGGTGGTTGAAAGCAAACCAAAGAATAACAGTTGATAACTTTGACCACGCATTTAGAGCTGTTGAACAAGGATTAGGTTTTTGTCGTTTGCCTGAGCATGTTATTAAACAAAGAAACAATGGGATGTTGAAATCGCTCAAAATAGAACAAAATGAAAAATACCAAGTACCTTTGCACATCACTTTGCCTAAAGGAAGCAAAACAGGGGTGGCAGCAGAAACCCTTTATGAAATACTGCTACTTAAAGCAAATGAATACTAGGGCACAAATAATGAAAATATTTAGTTGTGCTCCTTAAATTAAATGACGGTATTTGGAGTTAAGTTATCTCAACGTCATAATAAATTAGTCGCCGTTTTATTTTAAAAACAATCTGTTGTACATATAAAGCTTTTATTTTTCTTTGTATTAGCTAATGTAGGTTAAGCTAAAAAGCTAGTTTTTCTGAGTAAGTGAAACAAATTCTTGTACGGCTGCTTCGGGGTCTTTTGCTTCAGTAATGGCTGTTACTACAGCAATACTGTCAACACCCGTTGCTAATACTTCTTTTGTTCGTTCAAGATTAATGCCGCCAATGGCAACAACAGGAATAATATCATTATTATTCTGTTTATTATCCCCGTGTGCTGTTGATGTTAGTGTCTGTGGTCTTAAGGCTAATAATTGTTGTAAATTATCAATCCCCTGAATTTGTCCTGTCATATCTTTAGTTTTAGTAGGAAATATTGCACCAACGGCTAAGTAAGAGGGGCGTAATTGTTGGGCAAGTAAAAACTCGTAACAGCCGTGTGTACTAATACCCAAGCGTATGCCTGATTGCTGAATTTTTACTAAATCAGCATCAGCTAAATCTTCTTGACCAATATGTACGCCATAAGCGCCATGCTTTATCGCTAATTGCCAGTAATCATTAATAAATAGTCGAGTATCATAATCTTTTGCTAGGTTAACAGCGTCAATAATCACTTGCTCTAATACATCTGCATCTAAATTCTTTACTCTTAATTGAATGATTTTTAGCCCTAAAGGTAATAAGCGTTTGAGCCAGTATAATGAATCTATAACAGGATAAAGGCCAAGTTTTTCACCTTGTAAAGCTAAGCTCTCAAAAGGAAGTAGATTTTGATATTGCTGGTTTAATTGGTCACTGACTTGCGGGAAATATTTTGATTCTTTAGGCCATGAACGTTGCTCAAATGCCCCATAATATTGATGACCGAAATTCTCGCTTATTGGAGCTGTTGCAGCCAGTCCTTGATTAATAAATGCCTTACTTAAAGTAAAAGCATCACGAACTAAGTAACCTTGCGCTAAAAAAGCAGCTAATGCGCTGGCAAATGTGCAACCACCGCCGTGAGTATAGTGACTGGTAAGGCGTGGTGAGCTAAGTTGGTAGCTTATAGTTTCTAGCGTTTTGTCTTGATTATCTTGTTTCAGCGAATTTAATTGGTAGTAACATAAGTCAATACAGGATTCACTATGGTCACTGTGACCGCCTTTCACTATTACTGCCTTAATAGTAAAATCTTGAGCAATTTTTTGTGCTAAAAATGCGCTGTTTCCTGTAGCAGCTGACAAGCTTTTGGCTTCTGCTACGTTGGGCGTAATAATATCTATTTGTTTTAATAGAGGAGCTAACTCAGTTGAGGTGAGTGTATTAAAATTTCCACCAACACTCGCTTGGCCCACAGGGTCATAAATCGTAATTAGTAAACTATTATCGCGCTTCAGTTTTGCCAAAGTCACTGCTAACCACTGTGCTTGTTTAGCATTGGCGATTAAACCAATTTTGATTACCGCTGGTTTTTTATCTTCAAACAAGGAATCCACTTGTTGCTGTAGTATGTCAACGGATACGGCATTGACTGAGACTAGTTGATTTGAATTTTGTACCGTATTAGCAGTAATTAAATGACAGACTTCAACACCTAAGGCATGACCTGTTTTAATGTCAGCGGCTATACCGGCACCGCCTGAACAATCACTGCCAGATATGGTCCAAATTATTGGTTTTTTCTTAATGCTTTTTGTTATGTCAGTCATTAATCTCACTACTTTTATTGCTTTTCAATTTAAATGTACAAATAGTTTAAAGGCTAGGTTAATTGACTTCATGCAAGGCGAGTACGCAGAGCCTAGTTTACTAGGTGAGCATATTCAACGTAGCAGTAGAGTTAAATAACAACGCTTTTATTAACTATTTTGGTGCCAAAATGGTGTGTCAAGTGTTGGCGTACTTGGGTGAGCGGTTTGTCTTTGCTGCATTATGCCAGCCAAGTAACCTTGTTCACCTGCCAGTAGTGCTTGGCTAAAAGCTTTAGCCATTAATACTGGGTTATCAGCTAAGGCAACGGCCGAGTTGAGTAAAACGCCGTCATAACCCATTTCCATTGCTAAGCAAGCATCGGAGGGTTTGCCAATACCCGCATCTAAAATTAATGTCGCCTCAGGTAAACGTAAGCGAATGGTTTCTAAGTTATAAGGATTCATCAAGCCTTTACCTGTACCAATAGGTGATGCCCACGGCATAATTACTTGGCAACCTAAATCATAAAGGCGCTGGCAAAGAACGAGATCGTCGGTGCAATAAGGTAACACTTTAAAACCGTCAGCAATTAACTGTTCAGCGGCACTCAGTAATTCAATAGGATCAGGTTGTAAATTGTAATCATCACCAATGACTTCCAGCTTAAGCCAATCTGTTTTGAATATTTCACGACTCATTTTTGCCAGTGTTACCGCTTCTTTTGCTGTTTTACAGCCAGCAGTATTTGGCAGTAAGTGACCATTCACTTCTGTTACAACTTCCTGCAAGTATTGCCATATTTGTTGACCTGATTGCTCATTCGGGTTTTGGCGCTTCAGAGATAAGGTTACCACTTGTGAACCACTGGCTAGTATGGCTTGCTTCATTACATGTGGAGAGGGGTATAAAGCACTGCCAATAAGAAAGCGGCTATCAAGTTGCTGTCCATAAATATTAAGTGACATGATTAACCCCCTTGTATTGGCAGTAGCACATCGATGCTATCGCCATTATTAACTATTGTGGTGTCGTAATCGGTATTACCAACAAAATCACCATTGAGCGCTACGGCAAAAGTGCTTCGCTGCGGTTCAACAAAGTGTAAAGTTAGTGCTGAACTCACACTGATTTGTGCTTCACCACCTACTGAGTAAGCTTTTCCATTAATATGAATATTCATTAAAATACTTCTTCTATTTGATTATTTTTTGCCGCAATAAACTCAACAGGTAACAGCTCACTATAGGGAAGTAAGTCACTGGCACAGTTGTTTGATTTATCAATAGCAGTCACTAAAGCTAATACTTGTTTGAGTACTACTGGCGCAATTAAAAATCCATGACGGAATAAACCGTTTACCTGAATTAATCGGCTTTGGTCATCGTTACTCACGACACTAATTTTAGGTTGGTTATCACTAAAAGCAGGTCGGCATTGACTAATGTGCTGGCGAATATTTGCTTCGGCAAACCCGGGGTGTACGCTATAAGCGGCACTTAATAACTCCATGGCTGAACGAACTGTCATGGGTGAATCATCGTCACTTTCTATTTCAGTCGCGCCAACCACATAAAACCCTTTACCTTTAGGGGCAATATAAAGCTGATAGCGAGGGTGCATTAACCTGACAGGTCTTGAAATATGTACATCAGGTGCAAACAGTTGAAATAACTCACCACGAACAGAGCGTAAATCACTCAACGGTGAACATGCACTCGTGCTGTGTTTATTGCTTGCTCCCGTGCCGCGACAATCAATGACTAAATCAAAGCGTTGGCTATGCTTTTTGCCATTGTGTTGATAAACCACAGTGCTTAAGTCAGAAACGTTATTGCTTTCACTCTCTATCGCTATGACCTGACATTCACTCAACCAATTAAGTTGATTACCTGAACTCGTTTGTCGGCTTTCTTTTTCCAACTGATGTCGTAGTGCCACTAATAAACGACGGTTACCAATTTGTCCTTCTTCTGGAAGATATAAGCCTTGATTAAAACTCCGGCCGAGCTCAGGTTCAAGCTCGAGTAACTCTTCACGGTTTAGTGTTTGTAAAGTGTGCTCAGGATAATTACTTTTAAGGTGTCTAACAAAGCGCTGATAATCACCTCTGTCTTGTTCATGACTTACCATGATGGCGCCAGTTTGTTGAAAAATAGTATATTCTTCTAAACTGTCGAGCATTTCTGGCCATAAGCGTAATGATTCAAAACCCATACTGACAATATTCGGCTCACAATGAAGTGACTCACCTAAGGGAGTTAATAAACCTGCAGCTGCATAGGCTGCACTGTTGTGGGCAAGTTTATTATCTTTATCAAATAAAGTAATGGTTACACTTTCTGACTGTTTTTGTCGCAATAATGACAGGGCGAGTAATCGCCCCATCAATCCTGCGCCAACAATGGCAATATTCATCGCTTATCCGCCTAAAGTATATTCGCGCTATTCAGCAAGTTGGTAGATTTCGCTACCCGTGGCTTTAAATTCAGCCGACTTTTCTTGCATTGCTTGTTCAATTGCTTCATCTGAAGTTAACGTGATCTCTTCATCAAGCAATTGAATTTTAATAGCATTTTTATCAAGATCAGCTGCGTAATCACGCACTTCTTGAGAAATTTTCATTGAGCAGAATTTTGGTCCACACATTGAACAGAAATGTGCTACTTTGCCAGACTCTTGTGGTAGGGTCTCATCGTGGTAAGCACGAGCCGTTTCTGGGTCTAAACCGATATTAAATTGATCGTACCAGCGAAATTCAAAGCGTGCTTTACTCATGGCATTATCACGAATTTGTGCACCAGGATGACCTTTAGCTAAATCACCGGCATGGGCCGCAATTTTGTAAGTCATTAAACCTTCTTTCACATCCTCTTTATTAGGTAAACCTAAATGTTCTTTTGGTGTTACGTAACAAAGCATGGCACAACCGTACCAGCCAATGTTCGCCGCACCTATCCCAGAAGTAATGTGATCATAGCCAGGAGCAATATCGGTAGTTAATGGGCCAAGCGTATAGAAAGGCGCTTCACCACAGTGTTCGAGCTGCTCTTCCATATTTTCTTTAATCATATGAAGTGGTACGTGACCTGGGCCTTCAATGATGGTTTGTACGTCATGTTTCCATGCAATTTTAGTTAATTCACCTAAGGTATGTAATTCAGCAAATTGTGCTTCATCGTTAGCATCGGCTACTGAGCCAGGACGCAATCCATCACCTAATGAGAAAGATACATCGTACTGTTTTAAAATTTCACAAATGTCTTCAAAGTGAGTGTAAAGGAAGTTTTCTTTATGGTGTGCTAAACACCATTTAGCCATAATTGAACCACCACGAGAAACAATACCGGTAACACGTTTTGCCGTCATAGGTACGTAACGTAATAGTACTCCGGCGTGAATAGTAAAGTAATCAACACCTTGCTCTGCCTGTTCAATTAAGGTATCGCGGAAAATCTCCCAAGTAAGATCTTCAGCAACGCCATTTACTTTTTCAAGTGCTTGGTAAATTGGTACTGTGCCGATAGGTACGGGTGAATTACGCATGATCCATTCACGTGTTTCATGAATGTTACGACCGGTTGATAAGTCCATTACCGTGTCAGCGCCCCATTTGGCAGACCAAACAAGTTTTTCAACTTCTTCTTCAATTGAAGAAGTTACTGCAGAGTTACCAATGTTAGCGTTAACTTTAATTAGAAAGTTACGACCGATAATCATTGGCTCACATTCTGGGTGATTGATGTTTACTGGGATAATGGCACGGCCACGAGCAACTTCATCACGTACAAACTCAGGGGTGATTTGTTCTGGAATACTAGCGCCAAAAGAATCACCTTTGTGTTGTTGCAGTAAAATTTCATCTTTTACTTGTTCGCGTTTTAGGTTTTCTCGAATGGCAATGTATTCCATCTCAGGGGTGATAATACCTTGGCGAGCGTAATGCATTTGGGTAACGTTTTTACCTTTTTTAGCGATACGCATTTTAGGTAAGTGCTCAAAGCGAATGTGGTCTACGCCCTCATCAGCAAGGCGCTGTTGAGCATAGCTAGAGCTATTTGATGTTAAAAATTCTACATCGTCACGGGCATCAATCCATGATTCACGTAGGCGTGGAATACCTTTGTGAACATCGATCTCTACATTGTTATCAGTGTAAAAACCTGAGGTATCATAAACGCAAAGTGGCTCATTTTTTTCATAAACAGGATTGTCTTTACTACCACTAACTAAGGTGTCTGTCTCTTATACACATCTGACGCTGCCGACG
>CAJXUT010000091.1 GCA_913061365.1 uncultured Colwellia sp. | reverse complement strand
GTATAAGAGACAGTTATTATTCTTAGTATATACTTACTTGTACAAGAAATAATCGCGGCAATTATCATGTTTGTAAAAATAATACCTTTTATAATAATATTTCTTTTTGGAATTGCGACTGGGAAGCTAATTTACAAAACCGATATGACTTCTGAGACAGTATCAATTCCTCCTGATAATAATCTTATGTTAGAAACATCTAACAATAATGAAATAGATGGTATTAATAAAAATTCAACAAAACTCATTAAGTCAAATGACACCGAGTCTACTACTAAGAAAATTACAACAATAAGAAATACAGAAGTACTTCAATTTAACGACACCGAAGATTTAACCAGTAATCAATATTGGCATCAAGTATTGTACAAATCACAAGATGAGTTGTTAAAACTCACAGCAATTGATAACTTGATCCTTGATGGTGCATATGAAGAATTAGCTTCAGGTTTGAGTGATAATTCAATTATTATTCAAGAAAAAGTAATTACCGGTCTAGCTCAAATAGGAACATACGATTCAATAAGAGTTTTAGGACAAATGTTATATACCCAAACATCAGTCATTAATAGGCAACTTGTTATCAAAATGCTAGACGAAAATAATCACTTTCCTCATGTTAATTCATTTCTAACTTATTCGATGAATAATGACCCAGATTTTTCAATTAGAGAGAGTGCAGCTATCGTATTAGGAGTAGTTGTGACCGACAAGTAGTAGCTCCTAATCAATGGTCATTCGTGCATATAACAAACTACGGATTAAAATTTCATTCATTTCATTCTCCCCTTCTTTTTTGATTTTAGTAACCTCTCAATAAAGATTACCTTTATTATTAAGAGAACAGAAAAAATGTCTAATTTTTTTACATTATATTTAATGAGGAGAAATATAACTTATAAGCTTTTGAATTTTTTCATGTTTGTTTTTTGGCATGATATTAGCAGTAACTCAAGGTGAGCTTAGAGTATTACTTTATTTTTAGCGAACATTTAATTTCTAAAAGCATCGGAGAAGAAAATGAAGAGTTTTTATTTAGCGATAATTGTATTACTACTTCCAAGTATAAGTAATGCTACCTTAATAACACCCACTACTGTTACTGCAACAGGAAGTTATAATCACAGTTCGGGATTGATTAATGATGGTTTTATTCCAAATGAATCAACTCACTGGCAAAATGCAGTAAATGTTTGGTGGGAAGGAACTATCCCTACCTTTACATTAGATTTAGGTAATATTTACAATGTAGATGATGTATTGGTATCTGTCGATAATAATGATTCTTATGCTGTTACATGGTCAAATAATTTATCCACTTGGTCACACCTTTTTACTATTAATGTAGGCCATGGAGAGATTGGTGGTGGTATGGACACTATGTCGACAGATAATACTCATGCCGAATTCGCTGGGCCTGACTTTTCGAGTGTGCAAGCAAGATACCTACGCATTCAAGCTACTGGAGGGGATAACCGATACTCTCTTGGTGAGTTTCAAGCATTTGGTAGTATAGTTTCTAGTGTACCTGAGCCGTCTACACTTGCTGTTTTTGGTTTAGGTTTTATAGGATTAGTAACGCGCCGCTTTAAAAAATAATTTATCTATCGAGAACTATATAAATTTAAAAGCATCAATTGTCATACTTGATGTTTTTAAATTTAGAAATTATTTAATTTTGTTTGAACTAATGCTCTCTTCCTTAATATAGTAAACCAACCTATTCCTTTTATATTTCAACCATAATATAAAGCTTACTATACCCTCAATTAGAAATCGGCATATTAAATCGATAAATGATTTATTTCTCTCCTTCTTAAATTCTTATCAACATAAAGCTAATACATAAAGCCACTTTCAATGTTTTTCATCAACCCTGTTAAAGTTGGACACTTTAGCCATATTTTCAACGTTTTCCTTTCGCTATTATAACTACAATCTAGCGGTATCAATAAGGCAAACAAATTGAAATACAAAACGTTAATTACTACTTTTCAAGCACTAATTCTATCTATCGGATGCCTTATAACTAACGCTAATGCTGCACTCATATTCGAAGAAGATTTCAGTGGAGGTAGCTCTTCGTTAACCAATTCACCCATTGTAACTTGGTCCGACTCAGATGGTGGCGGGTTTGAAGTGTACGGTATGAGAAGCGCTGGTCCTCGTGGAATGAGTGGCCTATTCGATCATGATAATGATTCAAGCACTGCTAATATCGGTATACCAGGAGCAATCGAAGTAAATGACGATAGTGGTAATGTTTTACTAACAGCAACATTTAACTTAGATACCAACATAAATACAGATCAAATGAGTGTGCTTTCTTTCTTTGGTGGTGTTAGAGGAGGAAACTCAACAGGTGCAAGTGTTGAAGTTTTCAACTTAACTCAAGGTACATCTTTATCAGGAGTATTAACTCCTACATTAGGCGCAAAAAATTGGATTTATAATGAATTTAGCTTCGCATCTAGTGCATCAAATATTGGTGATGATATACAAATTCGTTGGACGGGAGGTGGATCTAATTCAGCTAATGGTCAAGAAGTGGCTCTAGTTTCATTCTCAACCATAGATGTACCAGAACCTTCTACACTCGCCATATTTACACTAGCGATAATGGGATTGGTATCGAGAAAAATTAAAAAGCAGTCTTAATTATCAACACGCTCTACTATTGCAACACCTTGTCGGTAACCTAATCCGCCATTTCCATGGATTAAGCCAAGCTTTTCTTGGCCATTACATAAACGTTGATGCATTAACACTAGCGCATTAAGTGCTGGATTATTCCATGCAGCTCTGGATAAGTTCATTCCGCCACTAATGGTAATATTATGTTCCGTTAGAAATGTGGGAATATCTTCTAATGTATCAACTAAGCCACTCACTAATAAAAAGGCCATAGGTACAACGGGATAACAAGTATAAGCTTCTAACAGTGCGTTTCCTCCCTTAAATAAACGAACAAAGTCAATATCAGCTTCTTCACAAGCTTGCTGATAAGCTTGCTGTAAATGATCGTAATTAGAGATCTCAGTTAAAAATTCTCGTCCATCGCCAGCAAGGCGGTTCAATCCAACAGCTTTAATCTTTAGCCATTGGCTCTTATCAACATTTAATTGCTCAGCAACATCAGCACGTGTTATTAATAATCTCCCCGAGAAATCAACCATTGGATTAGCACAATCAACGCCTCTAAATAAGTCTGTTATTTCGTTATACCAACGAGAGTCTGGTAATAGTTCAGGAGTAAAACTATTAGATAAAGACTGACGGAAGTTCACTTTATAACTTTCAAATAATGCACTAGAAAACGCTTTAAACTGTTCTTTTGTTATATTGTTATTTTCACTAAAGGCACTTGCCAAATCAGTATAAGCTTGTGTCAAAGGATAGTCGGCACCATAAACAGCCATTTTATTTAAACGATCTTCTCGACTATAGGCTGTTTTTATATGATCTTTGCCACTAATAACCACCGCAGGCTCACCATTTTCTATTAGTTTTTTTGCTTGTGATAAGGCTTCAATTGGGGCACAACCACTTCTAAAGTGATTAGCATCTTCAGTGCTATGCCAGTCAACATGTAAAGGGTCAATAACTAAATGTGTCGGGGTAATACCATATTGTTGTAACTTCAATTCAAGTTGTAAAACTTGATCAAGGCTACCTATAGAGTCTTGTTGTTTAGCTGCGCCAATAATAAATGCCAATGGTGTTTTCAAAATTATTCAATCCAAGAAAAATCATAATAAACAACTGTATTCTATTTAAACGAAATTAAAAACCTCAATCCTGTAATACTAATAAAACTTTTAAATGAATGTAAAAATCAATTGCTAAACTTTTCCCAAATACTTATTTGAAAAAAATAAAAGCGTTACAATACTTACATTAGTTAAATTCCCACTTGAGTAAACCTAGCTATGAAAATGAGTAAAACAGGACAACGCTTAAACAAAAAGTTGCTCAGTGTACTGACACAGCTAAATGAAGAAGCAACACAGATAAAAGGTTTCTGTCATTTAAGCCACACAATTCAATTCGACAATTTTCCTAGTAGCTTATTAGTGTATTGCCACTTTAGTGATGAGCATCATTTACATGCTGCTCATCACATTCAAACTGAAACCCAACTACAGAGTTTTCTCCATAAAACATTGTTAAAAAATGGGATTGTGTTAAAAAATCCAAAACACAATCTAAAGCTTAAAAGCTCTCCTTAAATTATTATTTACATAAAATGAAATAAGGTACCTTTTATACTCAAGTAATTAAAGCAAAGTAAATACATACATTTTTCATTTCGTAATAAGATTAATTATCTTAAACTATGACTATCTGACTTCAATTACTATTATATTATGGCTGCCGAGCGATTCATTCCATTTAGAAAGCAAGACATTATAGAAATGTGTATACAAGAATTGAGTGATGAAACCTCTCGGCACTCGTTTGAAGAGTTTTGTCAGCTCCTTTCTAGCGTTATTCACTTTGATTATCACGCATTACTTGAATCCTTAAAAAATAACTACGCTCCTTTTGATCCTAATTCAGATACCCAACAATTAAACACGTTTTCTTTAGAACAGCGCGAGCAATGTCAAAAAGCGTTTGCTGAAAATTTTGCGACAACCTTAAACGCCGCTAATTTTGAAAAAATAACTGAACAAGATTTGCAAGAAGCTCTGACCGAAGAATCATTATTCAAAGTAAGACTTGCTGTTGAGTTTGATGATTTTGAACAAGTTGTTTTTTATCGCCGAGGCGAGTCGCAATTAAGTGAAACAATCACTTCATTATGGGGTTATCGCAAACAAGTCATCAACTTTACTAATTATGATCGTGTTGCTGTATACATAACATTTAAAGATAAAAAACATTTTGAACAAAAAAAGAAGCAACCTATAGGTTTTGAGCCAAGTTCCACAATAGTAAAACTTTTTCAAAATGTTCCCAAGGCTGATCTAGAAATGCTATTCCCAAATAGTGAAGTTAGAATGCGTCCAATAGACAAAGTTATTATTGGTGCTTCTGCCGTTGTTGGCGGCGCTATAGTTTTGGTAACAAAGTTGGGAGCTTCAATTTTATTACTGAGCGCTTTATTAGCATTTTGGTTAGGCTTACGCGCAGAGTCTGTTGAAATGACACAGCAACACGTTATTTCTTTTGGTTTAGGTGTCGGTGTTTTTGTCGGCTTTGTTTTTAAAGAGTGGAGTAAATTTAAAAACAGAAAAATTAAGTTCATGAAAGCACTATCAGATAACTTGTATTATAAAAACTTAGATAATAACGCAGGTGTTTTTCATACACTCATAGACTCAGCAGAAGAAGAAGACTTTAAAGAAGCACTTTTAGCTTACGCTTTTTTATTAAAAGAAGAGCAAGAGATAACAGCTTCACAGTTAGATGAAAAAATTGAACTTTGGTTTAACAATAAATACAACTGCCAGTTAGATTTTGAAGTCCCTGATGCGCTCAATAAACTAAAGTGTATGCAATTAGTTACTTATGATGGAGGCAAATATCAAGCGCTACCATTAACTCAGGCAAATCAGCAATTAACCCAACGTTGGAGCGCAGTATTTAATAAAAAGTAAATTACGCTAACTGTTCAAACGAGATATTTTACCGCGCGTTTCGTGTGGATATTCATTGTAAAATTTAAAATAATCTTGAGCAAAACGTCCTTGATTAACAATACCAAATTTTTCAACAATTTCACTAATTGGCATATCCGTTTGATTCTTCAAAATAGAATGAATTAACTGTAGCCGTCTTTTAATTAAGTATTGCTTTGGTGTCATACTCAGTATTGATTTAAAAGCGTATTCTAAACTTCGAGCACAACAAAAACTGACCTTAGCAACTTCAGGAATTGTAATATCTAAAGAATTATTTTTGTGTATATAATTCAACGCACGATTCACAATAGCCAATCTTGTTGGTTTTTTTATGTGCTTAAGTTTTTTTAGCTCTGGAGTTATCAATAACAGTTCAGCCAATGATCTGATAATATTTTCTTGAGCATCAACTAACTCTTGCTCACTCAACTCTTCTTTTTGATTAAGTAAACCTTCAATTAATGAGCATAAATACTTTTGATTACTGATAGATCGTATAAAGATATTTTTACCCGTATTTTGCAAGAAAGTAATTTTTTTCAATTGCTCAATCATACCATCATCAAAATATTCTCTTAATTCAATGGTAGGAATAAGAATATGAAAGTTGATTGAGTTACTTGGCGTACGAATCAACATTTCTTGGTCTTCAGTAAAAAGTAATGGCTGATTGAAGTGAGTCTTTTTGCCATTCATATACATGCCAACATTATTTTTTGGAATAACAATATAAAAACAATCTTGCTGTAAAGTAGCCTGATATTGTAAAGCCGTACTGATAAAACGATCACCTAATACCAGTTTAGGTAATTGTAACCGTCGTTGTCGACAGAGAAAATTACCCGAAGATATTTGTGTTGCGTATATATCAAAACCTATTAATCCATTAAGGTAATCGTCAATACTTGGAAAGATTATATCTCTCATAGATCACTCCTAACTTTTTTATAACTCAAATATCTATAACCTCTACATTATTATATTGGCGCAAAAGCAGCTTTTAACAAGATACATTTCACGCACAAACCATTGCTTTTTGATTTGGATCAACTTTTAAAACATAAAATAATAGGAGGTTGATAAGCCCTATTTACATTTCAAAATACCGCATAATAAAAAGCGCGAGCATTTAAACATAATTGCGTAATGTCGCCACATCCAAAAAGCGCAACATAAATAGAATCCATATATTTTGTGTGGTTTAACTTTAATTTTTATTGTTAAATGCATACAAATAAATCATTCAAACTTTACGCTAACTTGTCCAACCACCAAGATATAATTCATGACTTTGAGTTATCTCAATAGGTCGGTTTTTATGATCAACAAGATGCTTAAAAGTGAGGAAGAATAATTTTTCCATCTTAATAATTACAATCAATGATGGGCTTTACGTGTAGTGTTAAATATTCAAAAACGGATTTTTGACAATTGCAGGAGACTTTTAATAAGCCTATTTAAAAGTACCCTACCATTTTCCATTTCATACATGTCTAGATAAGGTAAACGCAGCTCAAATATTGCCGCGTTCAACAAAGTTAAAGCACTAAAGTTATTAGTATTAGCAAAGCATTTTGGTGCTAAAAAAAGAGTTAAATTTAATGAGTAACATTATCAAAAGAGCTGTTGGACTGACGAGCATCTCTCGCTTTCACACAAGTACAGCAATATTAACCTTGATCTTATGGGTAGCATCTTTTCATTATATTCAAGATGTTGTATCAGATACTGACCGATTGTATCAGCACCCTTTTAAAGTATCTAAAGCATCATTAAATATTCAATTTCAAATTCAAACGATGCACCAAATTATGAATGATTTAAGGTACATCAAAAATAACGAACAAATAGAAGCGGCACTTGTTCAAGTTAACAACCATGAAAATGAGCTATTAAAAGAGTTTTCATTAATTTCTCAACGTTATTTAGGTGACAAAAAAGTTATTGATAGTGTTGCTCAATCTATTCTAACTTGGAAAGAAATTAGAATAGATATTTTCAATTTATACATGCAACAAACTAATAATGTAGGATTAAAATATGCAGAGCAACAAAGTAATAAACTAGTCCTTAAACTACAAAAAGAAATTCTCATCATCACTGAGTTTGCCAATAACAAAGCAAAGGTACTCACTGAAAGTACTAAGTCTAATTTCAGTCATATTGAAAAAGTCGGTTTTGTGTTTTTCTTATTTTTACTATCAATGCAATTAATACTTTTTATGATGTTTAAAAAGTATTCTGTTAAAGAAAAAAATAACGTAGTTAACGCATTAGCATGGTCAAATCAACTATTTGACTCTTCTCCTGATGCCATCATCATAGCGGATAAAAAAGGCAATATTACACAAGTAAACATTACCGCAGAAAAGATGTTTGGCTACGAGAGAGCTGAGTTTCTTTGCTTAAATATTAAAGAATTAATGCCTAAAAGATTTGGTAATCATCAAGAAAAAATAGCCAGTTTTTTTAACCACTCTTCTGCTCGTGTTATGGGAGAAGGTAGAGACCTTTTTGCGGTTAAAAAATCAGGGCAAGAGTTCCAAGTAGAAATCAGTTTAAACCTCGCTGAACATAATAATAAAAGAGTAGCCATCACGAGTATTCGTGATGTGACAAAGCAGAAGCAAATTGAATTAAAAGTTTTACATCAAGCTCACTATGATTCTTTAACACAGTTACCAAACAGATCGTTATCACTTGATAGGTTATCTTTAGCTATAGAAAATGCGAAGCGCAATAAAAACAAATTTGCCATCATGTTTATAGATCTAGATGACTTTAAAAAAGCCAATGATATTTTTGGTCATCAAACAGGCGATCGTATTTTAGTTACTACCGCAGCAAGATTAAGAAACATTGTAAGAACTGATGATACCGTTGGCCGTTTTGGCGGCGATGAATTTTTTGTTTTAATCGATAATCTATCTTCTCAAGAATCATTAATAAAAATATCCAATAAGATATTAAAAGCACTGAAAAAACCATTTTCTATTGGGCAACTTAATACACTGCTATCTGCAAGTATAGGTATTAGCGTTTACCCTGATGATGGTAAAACCGTTGAAGATTACTTGTTAGTGCAGACCTATCAATGTACAGCTCAAAAAATGCAGGAAAAGATTCATTTACATTTTTTGAAAGTTCAATGAGAGATACGCTCAATAGGCAATCTTCTATTGAGGCTGAATTAAAAGGCAGCTTGGAGCGAAACGAATTTCATGTGGTGTATCAGCCTAAATATGAAATATGTTCAAATACTATTATTGGATTTGAAGCCCTTATTCGATGGAATAATACTAAGTTTACAGACTCTAATCCTGATGAATTTATCCCAATACTTGAACAAATGGGTCTAATCAATGATGTAGGTATGTTCGTATTAGATAATGCTTTAAGTATGATCAAAAAATGGCAAGATATTACACAAAGACCGCTACAAATGGCTGTTAATATTTCCCCCATACAATTTAACGATCCATCGTTATTTCAGCAAATACAACAAATACTAGCAAAATACAATTTAACAGGGCATTCATTAGAAATAGAGATTACTGAGGGAATACTACTTGATGCAACAAAAGAGCTTAAAAGCACTTTAAATGACATGAGAAAAGCTAGTATTGCTATTGCTCTGGATGATTTTGGCACCGGCTATTCGTCATTGAGTTATATAAAAGACTATCCAATAAACTCAATTAAAATTGACCGTTCATTTATTGAAGAAATGAATAAAAACAAAACGCATACCGCGCTTGTTAACGCTATGGTATCACTTGCCCATTCGCTTGATTTTCATGTGACCGCTGAAGGTATTGAATGTGATGCTCAACTAGCGTACTTAAAAGAGCTTAAATGTGATATTGCACAAGGATATTTTTTAAGTCGACCTATCACAGCAGATAAGGTAACTGAATTACTATAAGTTATAGGTTTAAAAAATAAAAAGCACCAAACAAGTCGAATGGTGCTTTTGATATCTATTTTACTTCAGGTTAGTGATACAACTAGAATTTATACTGAATACCAGCGGCTAAATAATCTTCATCAGCGCCTGTGTCCATATCAAAAGTAGTGTAAAAAGCATATAATTTAGTGCTTTTTGCTAAAGAATAATCAACACCTACCGTAGCTCCAGAAAGGCTATCACCGCCATCGTAATCTGCTGTTTGATATTGACCTTTAAGGGTCACTTTATCCATTTTATATTTAGCTGAAAGCAAGAAACCATCCATTTCAGCGTCACCATTAACTTTTTCTTGAGTATGGTATATAGCGCCTAAAGTAATATCTGATACTTTACCTTGTACTGTTGCACGAACAACATCATAACCTTTAACTTCTGAATCCATAGCGATGGATGCATATACTTTTGATTTTTTAAGCTTTTTATCACCATAAAATACCGCTATTGAAGTTGCATCTTCTGCATCAACAGAGTCTTCAGCAATATAAGTTAAACCTACGCTGAAATTGTTAAACTTAGGAGATTTATAAGAAACGGTGTCCGCCATACGGTTCTCACCTTTCCATAAGTTTTTAATATCACCATTCAAATCACTAAATAAATCAACTTTACCCTGTGATTGTTTTAACATAGTGTCGTTTTTACCTAATAAAACTTCACCAAAACCGCCCTTTAAACCTACATATTGGTTTCTATCCGTAATGCTATCGCCTTTATCGCTATCACCATCAAGATCTACTTGAAATTCAGCTTTATAAACAACTTCTAAGTCATCATTTAACTGGTGAGTTCCTTTAAAGCCAATACGTGAAGCATTACTTTTCACTTCAGTAAAGCTACCTTCGCCTTCATCCGATTTTTGCAATGAAACATCTGCTCTACCATATATCTCAATATCAGCAGCAAATGTTGGTACTGCAATGATAGAACAAATTGCTAATGCAAGCGTATTTTTAACTAGTTTCATGTGTTAAAGCCTTTTTTATAAATAAATTATTTTGTTATATTCAAATGAATAACAAGTTCTAAACTGACTGATTGCTATGCTATTCTTATTTTGTTACACCAATATGACAAAATAATATATTTAAATTAATGTGAACTTTTTAAAGGCTTTATTAATGCGTTTTTATTTTACGATAAATTTTTCACAAAAACCTATAATGAAACAAGTTAACATCAAAAATGTAAATAATAATCAAACCTAGGATGGGTTAAATTTAATATTATGAAAATAACCAGCCTTTCAAAAAAGCTTCTTACTAGAGTACTTTCCGTATATTTTATGCTAACGGTGAGTGTTACCGGTATTCAAGTTGTTGCCGAATATTTTAATACAAAAAATCATATCGACAGCGAGCTTATTACTTTAGAAAAAACCATCAGCGGCAGCCTAACTCGCGCAGTATGGGAGTTTAATACACAACAAACTATTGATATTTCTGAAGGGTTATTCGCCATCCCCATGATAAAGGGCATCACAGTCACGGATGAGTCAGATAATATCATCTCGCAATTAGGTGAAGTCATCGCACCTGAAAAATTAAAACTAGGCAATAATAATATTTCCCCAAGTGAAACCCAAAACATCAGCTCCCTTAGTGATGGCTTATTTGGTCATTCTTTTCCATTAGTTTTTGAGTTTTCTGGGAGAACAACTTCTGTAGGACGAGTTACCTTACTCTCGAGTAATGAGGTAATTTTTAATCGTATTGAAGTTGGTATTTATTTCTTAATTGGCAATGCTATTGTTAAAACCGCTTTTTTAATTTTTCTATTTACACTAGCATTTAATAAATTATTAACGGTTCCCTTGCAAGAGTTAACCGAGCAAATAAACCAAGTAGATTTGGACGATCCAGAAGCATATAAAATACATTCAATGAGTTATGATAAAAACGAATTAAATGTTCTTGGTGACGCTTATAACAATTTACTTGATGAGTTAATCGACTTTAAAGATAAATTAGCCATTTCACAAATAGAAACTAACACAGCTAAAGACCAACTCGATGAGCAAAACCTTCAGCTTGAATTAGAAGTTGCTCGTAAAACGTCCTCTTTAAGTAGCACAATGCTAAAAATGGAAGTACAGCAAAAAGAATTACTTGAACAACAGCAAACCCTACAAGAAGAAAATACTCTTCGTAGCAATGCCGAAAAAGTGTTAATTACCACAAACAAAGATCTAAAAAAATCTATTGCCGAATTGAATAAAGCTAAAGAAAGGCTGCTAGAGTCTGAAAAAATGGCCTCTTTAGGTACAATGAGTGCTGAAGTGTCTCATGAAGTAAATACACCCATTGGTATAAGTATAACCTCAGCAAGCATTTTAATAGATTCATTAGTTCGTTTAGAGCAAGATGTTAAGCAGCAAAAGCTTTCTCGAAAAAGCATTGAAAGTTTTATTGAAAACACTCATCAAAGTACTAAAATACTTATCAGTAACCTAAACAGAGCTTCTGATTTAATTACCAGTTTTAAACACGTAGCTGTGGATCAAATTAGTGATAAAATTCGCCTTATTGTTGTCTCTGAATACATTGACGAAATAATACAGTCATTACATCCTAAACTGAAAAAAACCAACCACTGCATAAAGGTTCACTGTGATGAAGGCATTGAAATTTCTAGCCATCCTGGCGCATTAGCACAAATAATTATTAACTTAATAACAAACTCAGTTATCCACGGCTTTGAAAATATCAACCGCGGAGAAATAACAATTAACATAAGTTTGCATCAACAACTTGTCCATTTAGATTACCAAGATAACGGCCATGGTTTAACTGAGGAAGGGATTAAAAAGCTATTTCTTCCCTTCTACACAACTAAAAGTAACGAAGGTGGTACTGGATTAGGTACCCATATTATCCATAACCTCGTTGTAGATACACTTAACGGGACTATTGCAGTAGAAAACAATGCCAGTGGCGGTTTAAAATATCATATTGAATTTCCAGATATGAGTTATCAGTAAACAGATAGCAAACCCGCAATAAGTATGTGTTAGTAAGTGGATTCAAGTTGTTTGACTATGCACTTTTCAGGTATCATGACCTTTTTTAAAAACAGCTTATAAAGCTATCAATGCATAGGATGCAATTTATGTGGTTTAAGAACCTATACTTCTTCGCTTTCACTCGCCCTTTTGAATGGTCGGAAGAAGCATTAGAAAAACACCTTTGCGAACATCTTTTTACTCCCTGTGGCTCTACCGAACTAGCCCATTTTGGCTGGGTAAATGCCCTAGGAAAACTTGGTGACTCAAGTGTTCATTGTGCCAATGGAAACTTCTTAATATGTGCTCGTAAAGAAGAAAAAATATTGCCTGCCTCCGTGATTAAAGACATGGTTGAAGAAAAGATAAACTTACTTGAACAAGAACAAGGGCGCGGCGCAACAAAAAAAGAAAAAGAGCAATTTAAAGAAGATATTACTTTTGAGTTATTACCTCGTGCTTTTTCTCGCATTTCAGACACTCATGCTTATATAAGCCCTAAAGACAATATTATTGTTATCAATTCAAGTTCTCGAGGTAAAGCAGAAGACTTACTTGCCTTGCTTAGAAAGGTATTAGGAACTTTACCAGTAAAAACTTTAGAGCCTGATGTAGCTTCAGATGAAACCATGACTGACTGGCTAATTAAGAAAAACCTTGGTGCTAAATTTACTTTAGGTATGGAAGCTGAATTTAACGCTATGGGTGATGACGGTGCTGTTATTCGAGTTAAAAACCAAGATCTTGATAGCGATGAAATTCAATCTCATTTAGATGCTGATAAATTCATGGTAAAAGCGGCAATGGAATGGGACGAAGCATTATCTTTTGTTCTTTGTGACGACTTAAGCATTAAACGCATAAAGTTTTTTGATGTTATTCAAGAACAAAATGACGATATTGATAGCGACTGTCTCTTATACACATCTCCGAGCCCACGAGACGTAGAGGAATCTCGTATG
>CAJXUT010000090.1 GCA_913061365.1 uncultured Colwellia sp. | reverse complement strand
AGCGACGCAGGAGCAAAAGCCAACTGTTATTTGTCCT
Organism: uncultured Colwellia sp.; assembly: GCA_913061365.1. Taxonomy (GTDB): domain Bacteria; phylum Pseudomonadota; class Gammaproteobacteria; order Enterobacterales; family Alteromonadaceae; genus Colwellia. The sequence continues at coordinate 13,551 of CAJXUT010000090.1, read as the reverse complement.
GCTTTAACGACTTGTTAGGGTTTTATTAACTCCGCCCATTTGTTATTTAAAAAGCCAGTCTCTTGCCCAACTGACATTATTACTGGACTGATATTATTAGTTTTAGGCAACTCGAAAACCACGTCATAGACGGTTATATCTTTAGCGCTTGTACCATTAGATTTAGCCCATTCTAAAATAGCAGGATCTTCAGTATTAACGATACTCGCTTTGTCGAGCGCCTTTAAAGATACATAGTGCTCTAATTCAGATTCAATTTTCGTTGGATTGCGTTTAATAGAAAATTCAATAACAAGAAGCTCAGGCTTATTGCTGTACAGTTGAGAAATATAACTTTCAGCTTTGTTTTTATATGCAGCCTCTGCACCCCATAATTCATTTATTTCATTCGAGTACGCGAATACTGAAATGAATATTAGGAAAATAAAAGATAGTTTAAATTTCATCCGTGACTCCAGAAAACCCTAACGCCGTTTTAAGCGGCAAATTACTGTTGGCTAAAATAAGTGAGGCACGAACAAAAAGCCAACTGTAATTTGTCCGACTTGAAAACCCTTGTTAGGCAGGTCTATTCGCTATAGGTATATTTTTAATATTCATGATTGTAAGCATTTAAAAATTGAAACATAGCCTCTATGTACTCTTCCATATTTCTTGTACCTGAACCAATCTTATGTGGCTTTTTACCATGTGCTACATGACCTCTATCAATTACTATCAAGTCGCGTAAAACCGGTCGGATTCTATCATTTATTAGTACAGATTCGTTAAACAACTTTTTAATATTAGTATCTTTTTTGTTCCGAGTTTCTCGATGTTTATTTTCTAATATTTCAAAGCATAAACTAAAACTTAAAATACTTTTTTCATCCTGATTATTCATATATTCAGAGATTCCAGCGTTAAAATTTTCTATACCGACGTTTGTCTCCAAAGACTGCTCAAGATGATTTTTAATCACGCTCCACAATTTATGGTTAATTGCTTTCTCAAACCCTAGTTGTGATTGAAAAACATTGCTTGCCATCCAAGGGCTGGTTACCTTGCTAACTCCATCTGCATTTATTTCTTCTTTAAATTTAGTTGGCAATTGATAATCATCCAAAAGGTATGCACACAGCCGGATACCTTGATCAAAAGGATTATTTGCTGCTTTAATCCACCATTGATGAGTTTTTTCAGCTACCACCCGAAGAAAATATTCGAGTCCTTTATCTAAGTTAGCTTTTATCCCCAAAACATCGATGCGAAGTCCATGGCAATATGTAAAAGTGTTACTATTACCATGCTCATGACCTGGGCCCATATCAACACTTGTAACTCTATTTTCAGGAAGTTTGACATATGAATTACACTGCAGAGAATCTGCGACAGGAACATATATTTGCTCAAATGAAGCTGCTTTAGCCTCTTTCCTTTCAAGTATAAACGGGGGATAAATTCTATATTTTGTGTTTTCTAAAGAAAATTCTATAACATCTATTAACTCACCTCGCTCAACGAGCAGTGGATAATTAAACTCAACAAAATATGTTTTACCATTTGAAATAAAGCTACTTGTCTTGTGACAGTTATCTATCTCTTTATCGTCAAAAGTAGCCCGTGTAAGAGCTTGAAATGATGTACGGTATGAATTATCCACAACTCTGCCTAACGCCCAAATAATGGGCTAAAAATTGTTGGCTAAAATAAGCGACGCAGGAGCAAAAGCCAACTGTTTTTAGTCCTGATTGATTTGCTTGTTAGCAGTACTATACACCCATTAACGCTGGCCAAAGTTTATTAACAGCAATGATATACCCAATAGTAAATACAACATTACCAACCACCCCAAGACCATTAAATATAATTGTTTTTTTAGCTTTGAGTTCAATAACACCTAAAATCACGCCATATATCGCAGTAAAAATTGAGAACAAAGAATAAACATAAACTGGATAAAATATAAATGCCAGCCCTCCCATAGATTCAAGAAAACCACTCCCTGTAATTAAACTAGAAATAAGTATGACTGAGTAATTTATTATGGCGATGATGAAAGAGGTTATTTTCATTGTACTGCTAACGCCCATATTAATGGGCTAAGTAACGTTGGCTATACTAAGTGAGGAACGAACGCAGCCAACTGTTACGTGTCCCAATTTAATTGCTTGTTATACGGTAAGGCCACCTAGCTTCACCACACACTCGGCGCTCAACACACTGATTATGCACAGAAAAGCGCGATAAAATCAAAAAACTCAAACACCCTGCTAACTAAGGCACCTTAAATCCGTTTGTGCTCAACTGCAAGTAACGACACTTACGTTGAGCACAAACGGATTTAAGGGGTAAAATAAGCATAGTCGACGTCAAGGGTTTTACTTAGACTTTATCGGAGTAATAAACGCTCCCTTATGCTGTAGAAAACCGTCCTTTTGCCGCCTTTCCTACTAACACTTTCACCAAGAACTCTTCTGTGAACTTACCGTATAACGCCGCAATAAGCGGAAAATTATAGTTGGCTAAAATGTTTGAGGAACGAAAAACAGCCAACTGTAAATTTTCCGTTTGATTGCCTTGTTAGAGCTACTTTAACCACAAGACAAAACTAACTATCCAGCCTAGCAGCATGAGCGACAAGCCTACGTTATTTATATAAAATCGAGTTTTTAGAGTAAAAATAATTGGCGAAAGCTGCTCAAGTTCTTTGAATGCCTCAGAAATAGGTTTAGAAAAAAATTGAGGAGTTAGACCAACACCAAACAGCAAAAAGGCAAGCCCGATATTTCTTATTACATCACCAACTAAAAACGAAGTAAGCAATAAGTCATAAATGGATGTGAACAACATAAACAACGCCATTCCCCAAACAAATATAACAGTAAGTTTTTCTTTATTAGATAATTTAAACACTTAACATCCTTGTAGCTCTAACAGCTTATTAGACTGGAAAAAGTCCTTTTTTCTACAGGAGACTTACCAGTCAATTCTAAATTTATTATGCTATAAGTTATAGCTTTAATATTTATATTTCAATCGTTTATTTTTTATTATTCTAAATTCCTTTTATGCTTTCAGGAAACTTATGCTCTTTATCGGTGAAAGTGTGCAAACTAGCTATACTTGTCTAAAGGATGAAAATAAATAAGGATATTTATGAAATCAAAATTTTTGACTCGTATTCACGAACAGATGCAAATGAAGCGCTATGCTAAACGAACCATAGAATCTTATATACATTGGATAAAAGCTTATATAATTTTCAATAACAAAAAGCATCCCAAGTACTGTTACAACAAAGAAGTTGAAGCTTTTTTATCTCACCTTAGTAATAGCAAAAATGTTGCACCAAAAACACAAGCATTAGCATTAAATGCCCTATCTTTCTTGTACAAAGAAATTCTAGAACAACCATTAACCCTTGAATTAAATTTTAACCGTAGTCATATTCAAACTAAACTCCCCACCGTGCTCACCACAACTGAAATTAAAACATTACTAAAACTGGTCAATGCCAACTATTTATTGCAATGCCAATTGATGTATGGAAGTGGTTTAAGGTTAATGGAAGTTACTCGCTTAAGAATACAAGATATAGATTTTAATTATTTATCAATCAACATATGGAATGGCAAAGGAGGTAAACACCGATGTGTTACTCTTGCAAAAGAATTAGTTTCCGCCTTAAAAGTACAGATAAAGCATGCTTCATTACGCTACCAACAAGATAAAAACCATCCAGATTATGCAGGTGTTTGGCTTCCTTTTGCTTTAGCGAGAAAATACCCCAGCGCTCCAAACAAACTAGGTTGGCATTATTTATTTCCTTCAGCTCGATTAAGCTTAGATCCCGAGTCAAATAAACTTCGTAGACATCACATTAATGAAACAATGTTGAGAAAGTCCGTAAAACAAGCTGCAAAAGAAGCAGGGATTGAAAAGAATGTAACATGCCATACGTTACGTCACTCCTTTGCTACCCATCTATTACAACGCGGGGCTGATATCAGAACAGTTCAAGAGCAATTAGGTCATAGCGACTTACGAACAACGCAAATTTATACTCATGTGCTTGAACACGGTGCAAATCGGGTACGTAGTCCTCTCTCTGATATAATATAACCACACAATGTATGTGCAATAATCAAAGTTATACAATAACTAATAATTTTAACAAGGCATATTATATGTTGGCAAAAACACACTGAATATTATCAATAAACTAACAGAATTAATTACCCATATTTTACTACAATAAGTTAAGTGAAATTTAAAACCGTTAAACTATTAATTTGAAATAACAAACATTAAGTTTAATGTCAGTGAAATATTAGAAATATTCAGCCTTGTTTTGATAACCTTGTTTAATATGCTCAATCAATAAACGAATTTTTGCTGGTAGATGTCTCGTATAGGAATAAACAGCATAAACACCTAAGGAACGTGGTTGATAATCAGTTAGTAAAGCAACTAATTTACCTTCTTGTATATCTTCATAAACACTACAGCGCGGCACATAAGCTAAGCCATATCCAGCTAAAGCCGCCTTTCTTAAAGCTTGTGCATTATTCGTAGCAAAACTACCTGAAATTCGAATACTTTTTTCTTCTCCTCCTTGTTCAAAACGCCAATCATGGGAGCCTTTTGCTTGGCCTGTATAAGCAAGACAATTATGATCTAGTAGATCTTCTATTTTTTTGGGCTTGCCGTATTGTTCAATATATTCAGGGGAGCAACAAACCACCCAGTGAGAAACAATAAGAGGTTTTGCAATCAGTGTTGAATCTTCTAAATCTCCTGTACGAATAGCGAGATCTAATCCTTCCTTAACTAAATCTGCAAACTCATTTTCAAGACGTATATTAACGCTAATATCTGGGTGTTGATGGCAAAAATCAGCAACTATTTCAGCAAGTAATAATTCTCCAGATATTGTAGGCACGCTGAGTTTAATTTCACCTGAAATATTTTCACTAAAATTACTTACCGCACCTATGGCTTCATTAACTTGTTGATTAATACTTTTTGCATGTTGATAAAGCGTTTCACCTGCTTCACTTAAGCTAAGTTTACGGGTAGTACGATATAAAAGTTGTACCGACAAATCTTTCTCTAACTTAGATATTTTTTTACTTAGTGCTGGGGTTGATATACCCGCAATCGCTGCTGCCTTATTAAAAGAGCCCGCCTCAACCACTAACACAAATAGAAATAGCTCATTCACACCTACCATATTTCCCCCTAAGTTAACCAACACACATAAATTGCGACGTTTTTAGAAATAATAAATTAATAAATGCCGTATATATTAACAATAGCATAAGCGGTATGTTAGTTCTCTTGAAGAAATTATTATTAAAAAAGACCAAGTATATAGTTTTTTTCATATACTCAAAAAGTCACCTTCATTAATTAAGGGCGAAAAATGACTCAAAAATATAGCAATGCTGATAAAACTCAATCTAATACAATTGAGTGCTTAAATATCTCTGAAAAAAAAGTAGGCCTATTTGTTACCTGCTTAGTCAATACCATGCGCCCTTCCATAGGTTTTGCTTCTATAACACTCCTTGAACAGGCTGGCTGTAATGTTGAAGTGCCTGAGCTGCAATCTTGCTGCGGACAGCCTGCATTTAATTCAGGTGATGATGAAGGAACACGTCAAATTGCTTATCAAACAATTAAACAGTTTGAAAATTATGATTATGTTGTCCTCCCTTCTGGCTCATGTGCAGGCATGATTAAAAAGAATTTTATCGAAGTATTTAAAGACCAACCTGAGTGGCTAGCAAGGGCTAAGCACTTAGCCAGTATCACCCATGAATTGCTTTCATTTTTAGTTGATGTTTGTCAGTTTGAACCGAATGATGTCGAGCTTGATGGCTCATATACGTATCACGATAGTTGCACAGGCTATCGCTCTTTAAATGTATATGAACAGCCCCGTAAAATGCTTTCACAGGTTAAGAATTTAGAGCATAAACCACTGAATAACCATGCAGAATGTTGCGGCTTTGGTGGCACATTTTGTGTGAAATACTCTGATATATCAAATGAAATCGTTGCCGAAAAAGTTGATAATGTTGTTGATACTAAAGCTGATTATTTGCTTGGAGGTGATATGGGTTGCTTAATGAATATAGCAGGCAAGCTCAACCGAGAAGGTCATAAAGAAATTAAAGCATTACATACCGCTGAAGTTTTAGCTGGTTTAGCCCCAGAGCTTTTAGGAGGCAAAGATGCAAGTTAATTCGCCTGAAAATTTTACTGAAAACGTTAGCGAAGCATTAGCACAGCCTAATTTAAAAAAAGTGATTAGACGCACTACTGACAAAGCTGAAACCAAACGTGCTGAAGCCGTAACTAATTTCCCAGAATTTGAAAATGCCCGCTTGCAAGGCCAAAAAATCAAAGACCATACCATTAAGTATATGGATCATTATCTGGCCGAGTTTGAGAAAAATGCTTTAGCTCAAGGTACTATTGTCCATTGGGCCAGTACCGCTGAAGAAGCATCGAAAATTGTTTTAGACATTTGTCGTCAACATAACGCTAAAAAAGTCACCCGTAGTAAGTCAATGTTAGGTGAAGAAATTGGCTTAGCGCATGCCTTTGATAATTCAGATATTGAACGAATTGAAACAGATTTGGCTGAACATATTATTCAGCTTGCTGGCGATCCACCGTCTCATATTATTTGGCCTGCAATGCACCGTAGTAGAGAGGATGTAGTTAAGCTTTTTCGCGAGTTTCACACTGACCCAACCTACTCTGAAGAAATTACAGATCTAGTGAGAAGTGCTCGTAGAGATCTTCGAACTAAATTTTTAACCTCTGATATAGGTATAAGCGGCTCTAACTTTTTACTCGCTGATAGTGGTTCTTCTTGTACCGTAACTAACGAAGGTAACGCTGAACTCACCATAACGCCACCTAAAGTCCATATAGTAACAGCAGGCATTGAAAAATTAGTGCCTTCAATGGCTCACGCTGTGCCATTGCTTCGATTATTAACTCGATCGGCTACTGGCGCAGAAATAACACAGTACAACACTTTTCATAATGGCCCCAAACGAGCAAACGATGCCGATGGGCCTGAAGAATGCCATATTGTACTAGTTGATAACGGCCGTACTAAAATGCTTGCTGAAAATATGGAGGCCATGTTGCGCTGTATTCGTTGTGGCGCCTGTATGAATCATTGTGTGGTATATAAACACATTGGTGGTCATGCATACGGCTCTGTTTATCCTGGGCCAATGGGCTCGGTATTAACGCCACATTTAAACAGTCTTAAGGTGGCTAATAAACAAACCCATGCTTGTACTATGAATGGTCGTTGCGAAGAAGTATGTCCAGTTAATATTCCACTGCCTACTTTGCTACGTTCACTACGTGCGAAGTCTTGGCAGAAAAAATATGAGCCATTAACAAACCGCTTTGTTGTCCAATCTTTCGCCATAATGGCTAAAAGGCCTAAGTTATTTCAATTACTCTCTTCATGTGGAGTAATTTTTATGAAGGTGTTTAGCCGTAAAGGTTGGATTAAGTATATGCCTTTCACCTCAGGCTGGACTCGTAATCGTGATTTGATTGAACCAGAATCAACCACGTTTATGCATCAATATAAAAAAATGAAAAAGAATAAAAGCAGTGGAGCGTAAATAATGACCAAGCACATTAACAACCCAAAAAATGAACTGCGCAGAGCAAAAATTTTTAATGCAATTAAAGCTGCTGCGCCAACAGTTACCACTGATGTAAAAAGCATTGAAGCTGAAGCGCTTGAACTCTTAAAAGAAAGTGAATTTGCACGCCCTAAACTTTTATCTGAAGATGCAACACAAGCACTAATGCTTAGAATTGAAGCCGGGTTAGTTATTGGCACAAGCTGTGAAAAAATTTCAACAGCACATGACTTACCCAACGCAGTAAATCAATTTTTTAGCAAACATTTTTTACCTAAAGAGCTTAAAGTACAAAATATTGAGCCGTTACAAAAACTGAATTGGGAAGGTATTTCTACAGACGTAGATATTCAACAAGATAATACTGTAGGCCTATGCTGGGCAGAATATGGTATTGCAGAAACAGGATCATTTGTTGTTCATTCAAGTCCTGAAATGCCCATTTTACTCAATTTTTTACCCTTATACCTCATTGCGGTAATACCAAAATCAAAAATACTGCATTACATGGATGACTACGCCCTTATCGCCAATGAAATTGCTAAAAAGAAAGAGACGCCTCGAAATATGTGCCTCATTTCAGGAGTTAGTGGTACAACGGATATAGAGGGTGTACTTGTTCAAGGAGCGCATGGTCCCGAGGTTTTACACTTAATCATTATTGAAGACCAGTAAATTCAATGTAAGCACTCAGATTATTCTTTCAAATAAAGTTACTTATTTCACTAACTGCTGATTCTATATTTTTATAAATTGGCAGTTAGTCATTAAACTCACCAACATTTAATAAACAAATAGATTCTAAATTAAAGCTTACTTCTACAGCTCAGCCCAATCAACTTGCCAAAACTGAATGATATTTTTCAGCACAATATATTCCCTTTTATTATGTCGCTTTCTATGAGAAAAGTTCGCATTATTCATAGAAATCACCTTGAGTCTAGCCGTATAAAATAAATTCACTTTTTAAATTCATAAGATGAATATCAGCATTAATCTAGCAAAATTTTCTAACAATATTTGCTCATACAAACGTTCTGAATAAACCAATAACACGTATAAAAGCTCAGCAGACTCATAGTTTTCATCTAAAATAAAAAATTGTTCTTCAATCAAAAATAATTATTCAAAACAATAAAAGCCACGTAAAAACAAAAACTTAATTACGATATACATTGCTTTTGTTACTCAATATATTCCTTTCACTATTAAAAACTAAGTGTAAACACGTAGATAAAATACGCGCATTCGCCGATTTCCCCTAGTTCACTATTTTTATATCTTAGTTAAGGCAACAAGCAAGATGATTTTTAAAACATGAATTATCTAACTATCAAAAATAAGGTAACAATAATGAAAAATATAACTAAAACCGGTTTGATGTTGGCAACTATGCTATCTGCACCTTCTTTTGCAGGTTATACCATCAATATTGATGATGAAAACAAAATAACATTTGGCGGTTACTTTAAAGCAGATCTTCGCAGTGTAAGTGGTGACTTAGCTTATAGAGATATGTGGGTCGGTAATAACGGCGTAAAAGAAGACACAAAAGAAACGCGATTTAACGTGAGAGAATCTCGATTTAATATCAAATATCAATACGCGGATATGACGGGTGTACTTGAATGGGATTTTTACGATGATCAACAACCAACAGGTACAACAGAAACAGTCACAGGCGGTCATTCTCTTCGCTTACGCCACGCTTATATTCAATCAGGTAAGTGGAAAGTAGGTCAAACATGGTCAACCTTTATGCCACTTGTTTCTATTGCTGAAGCACTTGATTTTGGTGGTGCTCATGTAGGACAAACGTTTGTACGTCAAGGGCAAATTCGTTATACCGATGGTGGTTTAGAGTTAGCACTTGAAAATGGCTCTACGCAATCAGGTATTAGCCAAAGTGTTCCTGATGCTGTAGCTCGCTACACTGTAAAAGGTGATTGGGGTCAAGTTGCGGTAGCCGGTTTAATGCGTAATTTAGATAATGGCGGCGATATCACTAAAGCTGATGGCACACAGTTCTCTTATAACATACACGGCAAAATTAAAGCCTACGGTAAAGATGATTTTCGCTTCTCATACAACGGTGGTAACTCAGGTCGTTATGTAAGCCCTGCTGCAAATATTAGTGACAATGCTATTGATGGTGATATTCACGATACACAAGCTTATACCGTTGCTTACCGTCACTTCTGGACCGAACAACTACGTTCAAACTTATACTACGGCGCCGTAAAAATCGATGACCAAATTGGTGCTGATGGAAAATCAACAGATCGTAAACATATTGCGATTAACTTAATGACTAACGTTAACCCTAAAACAGTAGTAGGTATTGAAGTTGGTAATTATAAAACAGAATCTGCTGACTCAAACTACTTACAGTTATCAGCAAAATATAGCCTTTAATTTTTAATTAAACTGGAGAACGACAATGAAAAAATTTCCTTTATTATTACTCAGTACGTTAATTGCAGGTAGTTTCTCAGGTGCTGCAATGGCTGAAAAGAAAATGCTTTTAAAAACGCCAATTTATTACAACTCAGTATTACCAAGCTTAGGCTCAACCGTTAAATATGTATCAGATAATATTCAAACGTTGAGTGGCAATACGTTAAAAATGAAGATTTACGAGCCAAATAAGCTGGTTAACCCAAAAGAAATACTTGATGCAGTTTCAACAGGCAAAGTACAAGCAGGTTATGCTACAGCAGGTAATTGGGGTGGTAAAATACCTGCAGCTCGTCTTTTCTCTGCAGTACCATTTGGACCAGAAGCTCCTGAATATCTTGCTTGGTTCTACCACGGTAACGGTAATAAACTTCATCAAGAGTTATACGACAGCAAAAACCTTAATGTAAAAGTACAAGTGTGTGGTGTGTTAGCACCAGAAACCTCAGGTTGGTTTAAAAATGAAATCAATAAGCCTGAAGATCTAGATGGTTTAAAAATGCGTTTCTTCGGCTTAGGTGCCCTAGTAATGGAAAAATTAGGCGTTAGTACTGTTGGTTTACCTGGCGGCGAAATATTCCCAGCCATTGAGAAAGGCGTTATTGATGCCACTGAGTTTTCAATGCCGGTAGTTGATCAACGTATTGGTCTTAAAAAGCTTCTAAAATACAATTACTTCCCTGGTTGGCATCAACAAGCCACGATAATGGAACTGATTATCAATAAAGATACCTGGAAGAAAATGAGTGAACGTCAACAATCCGTTATTGAACACTTATGTAAATCAGCAACATTAGAAGCCATTGCGTTAGGTGAAGCTATTCAAGCACCTGTTATGAAAGCAAATATAGAAGCTGGTGTTGTAAATAAATATTGGTCTCCTGAAATGTTAACAACATTCAAACAAAAATGGGAAGAAGTTGTTGTAGAACAATCAGCTGCGGATCCAGACTTTAAGAAAATTCATGATGATTTAGCTAAGTTCCGTAAAAACTACGACTTATGGGAATCAAACGCTTTCTTACCTCGTCCAAAACCTAGCCTTTAACTCAAACGCTTACTAACGTGCAAAACCTTAAGTATTTGCACAACCTAGAACCTTCGGGTTCTAGGTCTTTTATTGATTTAGGAGAATCTTATGACTGATTCATCTACCAAATCCACAAACTCTGTAGCGCGATTAATGTTAAAAACAGCTGACATTTTTGAAGCTATTATTATGAAAGTATCAGCCATCTGTTGCTGGTCTTCAGCATTATTAATTGCGGTCATTATTTTAAACGTAACCATGCGTTATGGCTTTCAAAATGGGCTCATTTTATTTGAAGAAATTCAATGGCATTTATATGCAATAGGTATCATGTTTGGCTTATCTTATGCTGAAATTACTAATTCCCAAGTAAGAGTTGATGTTATTGCCTCAATGCTAAAACCGAAAACGGTACTTAAATGGGAAATTTTTGGTGCACTCTTTTTTATTTTTCCAACCATTTTTGTCATTTTATTTAATAGTTTCGATTATGTAGCAAATTCTTATTTAATTGGAGAAAGTTCATCTTCTCCTTTAGGCATGCCATTTCGATGGTTAATTAAAGCCGCTATCCCTGCAAGTTTCATCCTGCTAGCTATGGCTGTGCTTGCACGTCTATTCCGAAATATTATTATCATCAATCAAAAGGAGACGTGATCATGGCTATTAATGAAATTCTAGTTATCAGCATGTTTTTAACCTTCATTGTATTTCTATTTACAGGTATTCCAATCGCCTATGTTTTAGCTGGTGTTGGTATTCTATTTGGTGGTATAGGTTATCTATCAGATTTGCATTTGGATACGTTTACTGGCCTTGATTTAAATGTTCTAGGTCTATCTGTTTCCCGGATATTTTCTTTAATGGAAAACTGGGTACTGGTTGCCCTGCCCATGTTTATTTTTATGGGCTTAATGCTTGATAAGTCAGGCGTTGCCGAACGCATGATGATGGCAATGCAAGAACTCTTTGGTCGTGTACGTGGTGGTTTAGGTATCACGGTAACCTTAATAGGCATAATTTTAGCCGCTTCAACAGGAATTATTGGTGCATCTGTAGTACTACTTGGTTTGTTATCAATTCCTGCCATGATGAAACAGAATTATTCAAAAACTTTTGCTACAGGCATTGTGTGTAGTGCGGGTTGTTTAGGTATATTGATACCACCAAGTATTATGTTAGTGATCATGGCTGATCAATTAGCACTCTCTGTAGGTGATTTATTCACTGCCGCTGTATTCCCAGGTTTGATGCTGGGTTTTGTATATCTTGCTTATATTCTAGGCTTGTCATACTTTAAACCTGAAGTTGCTCCTGCGCCTGAAAATCGCCGCCCACTGACGGCCAAGGTATTAGTAGAAGTATTCAATGCGATACTGCCAACGTTGGTACTGATTATTGCTGTATTGGGTTCTATTTTTGCTGGTATTGCTACACCGACAGAGGCAAGTGGTGTAGGCGCATTAGGTGCAACTATTTTAGCAGCAATGAATAAAAAACTTAATTTTAAAGTATTTCATGAAGTGTTGATGGCCTCTTATAAAACGACGGCTTATATTTTTGCCATTTTTATTGGTGCAACAATCTTCTCATTGGTTTTACGTGAATTAGGTGGCGATGAATTTATTTCAAGCATGTTAACAGGTTTACCGTTTGGTCCATTTGGTATTTTGTTAGTTATTCTTGGCATTGTATTTTTGCTTGGCTTCTTGCTTGATTGGATCGAAATAACCCTTATTGTACTTCCATTATTAGCTCCTGTTGTTGCGGGGTTAGATTTTGGTATAGGGGCTGTTAACGGATTAGATCAACCGGTATTAGTTTGGTTTGTTATGCTAATAGCCGTTACGTTACAAACATCATTTTTAACACCACCCGTTGGCTTTGCTTTATTTTACTTAAAAGGTGTATGTCCACCTGAAATAAAACTCACCGATATTTATAAAGGTGTAATTCCATTTATCATTTTGCAACTTATGGGGCTTGGTGCATTAATTATGTTTCCTGAAGTCGCTTTATGGTTACCATCTCTCGTTTATGGAAAATAGCTATTTAAAATGAGTCTACAGATAGTGTTTTAATACAGTCTAGTTATTATATTAAAGCACTATCTTTATTTCTTAATAAATAGAATTCACCGTCCACAATCTTAGCTCCTAAACAATTATATCAGGCTTTCAACAAGAGTTGATCTGGATCAATTCAAGATGAATTATCATCAATATCAACACTATTTCACCCTAATACTTTATTTCTAACCTACTAATTTATACTTATTACTTCTATAGTTAATTTAGACATGCAGGTCTATTCATCTAGGGATAGAAGGAGATATTAATTAAAACCTGTCTCTTATACACATCTCCGAGCCCACGAGACGTAGAGGAATCTCGT
>CAJXUT010000089.1 GCA_913061365.1 uncultured Colwellia sp. | reverse complement strand
CCTCTTCGTCGGCAGCGTCAGATGTGTATAAGAGACAGTCGGTATATTGTCGAATACATTATTTTTAGTTATAGAAGACGAAATATTGTCAGGATTATTTTGAATATTTTTTTCTGTATTTTCATCATTGTTTGTTATTAACTGAATAAAATCAGCATTAATATCAATACCCTGTTCTAACCAATTTGGATAGAATTTAATTTGGCTACGAGTTTCTTTCGCATTGAGTTGCAATAACCACCAATTTGTTTGGTCTAACAAATTAAAAGAAACATTGTGTAATGCCTGCCCTAAAACATCCAATTGAGCAATATTTCCTCGGATTCGCTCAGGTGTTAAAAATAAAGAAGAGTTTTCCTTAAGCTCTTTATCATTTTTAGAGGTGTTAACACCAGACACCGTTTCAACAATGTCGCTAATCAGTGGTTGCCAAACGCTAAAGTCTGCTTTTTCAAGGTTAGTTGTTATATGAAAGCCATCCATAGGCAGAAGCATTTGCTCATTGCCTAACACAATATGAGCACGAGAGAAGTGACTGTTTTCATGCTCAAGCATACCTGAAAAACTGAGGTTATCACCATAAGAAGCATTAAAAGTTGATTGTTCTAATTGCCCAGTTACTGTAATTTTTAAAGGAGATTCTACCTGCTTGTTTTTGTTATAAGGTGGAGGAAGATCTAGTGCTAATTTCTGTAGATTTGAATCAACAGTTAACTGATATGAAAAGCCACCATTGTGATGCTGATACAGTGATATGTCCCCTTGAAACTGTAATTCTCCATCAATATATTTTTTTAAATTTGGTGTGATTTTCTGCTTCCAATCATCAGCTTTCCAATCTGCTGCTATTGTTATATTCGTATCATAGTAATCAGCCTTATTTAAGCCATTAACAGCTAAACTTAATGGCAAGCCCTGCCAATTAAGTGATAAGTCTTTAGTTACTAATGTTTCATTTTCAAAGCTAAGTTGACCGTTTACTTGAGTAAAACTCATTTTAGGTGTTTGCAAGTCAACTTTATTATCTCTAAAATTAATTAAGCCACTTGCCAATACTTGCTCTGTTGCATTCAGTGGTAAGTTTAAATGGAATTTTCCATAAATATCACCACTAACTTGTAATTGCTCTAAGACTTCGCCAACACTTCCTTTTAAGGGGCTTTGATTCATTAAATCAGCTACTACATCTGCCGGTGTTGATTTAATTAATGTATCTAATACAAGTATCTGTTCATTGCCTAAATCATCAATAGCCGCTTGTACCCCATTAACATCTAGCCCGACTAAACTTCCCTCACGGCCAGTAATTAACATACTGTTATTGGTAAAATTTAAATTAGCAGAAAAAGCTGTGATAGATGGCCATTGATTATCAAACATAAACGTTGCATCGTTTAATTCTGCATCAACAACAAAGATGCCTTCATTTTCATGAAAAGGAAACTTAGCTAAAGGGCCATTAACTAAAACATTTGCCTGCGATATTTTCCCATCAACTAAACCATTATTTAAATAATCAACTAAGTTACGGCTCATTAAAGTTAATGGATAATAATGCCCAACCTTACTTACATCCACGTCAACAACACTCGCTAACAAAGACATATTTGTATCTGTATTTTCAAAAGAGTCAATGCGTAAAGCAGCTGTTAAACTCAATTCACTTGAGTCTACAGAGGCATTATTCACTTCCAGCTGCCAACCTTGTTCAACAAAACTCAAATCAACCGTAGCATTTAACGAGTTGTATGGAATTGGGAGGACAAAATGTTGAGAAAAATCCAAAGCTCCCTTCGTTGCAGATAACTCTAGATGTAAGTTCTGTTGGCTATAACTTAATTGTCCTGAAAGGTTTTTAACACCTGGAATACCTTGACTATATTGTGTAGATACCTTGTCAAAGTTTGCTAAAGCTTTTATTTTTCCCGCGGTGTCTTGAAAGTATAATTCATTTGCGTGCCCTTCAAAGGATAATTCAGATAAGCTTTTTCCTATCCCTTCAGTACTAAATAAGGGTGAAATTTGACTAATTAATACCAGATCAAGCGTCGATAAATATAGTGAAAAATCATTCACTGATTTGTTCAATTGTATAACATATTCTTGTTTTTCTTGTTTATCTAACTGTAATAAAAGCGGGGTAGTATAAAGCTTAAAGCTATCTTCTTCATCTCCATTAACTAATAGAATCTGCCCTTCACTTAAAACTAAATCATGATTTTGATCTGTTGTTTTCCAACTAAAGAGGTTTTCATGTAAAGATATCTGTAGGCGTTCAATAGTTCCTTTTTTCACTTTTAACCACGAAGTAAAACCAACATCAGTTTTAGTCTTTGCATTATCAGGCACTAAGACACTATCTAACCAAGGCGTTATATCAAGGTGATTTGCTTCAACATACATAGAGCCCGTTAGCTCATCAAAAGAGGAACCTTGGATATCAACTTTCAAGAGTAAGTTATTACTACTGAGATCGTTAACAATAAAGTTCCCTTGTGCTTGATGTCGATACCCGTCATTTAACCAGCGTAAGTTACTAATATGAAAATCCCGATCAACGGTATCATTATGAATGGATATTTGGCTATTCTTTAAAGATAAGCTATTAATTCGGTTTAAGAAAACATCTAAAATGCTATCTAAATCAAATGATTTTTCTTCTGTCTTTGTTGTGCTTTTGGGCGCTACATTATTCTGCTTAGAACTCCATACTCGTTGGTCAATATTAACCACCGTACCATCGAGAACTAAATTGCTTGAAATGAGTTGTTGAGTCGTCACTGTAGCCCAGAAATCAAGCTGAACTTCAAGGTGCTCTATAGTTACATGAGCAAGCTCACTATCGATTAATGTGACTTGGTCAGCAAATAAAGTAGGTCCAGCACTTTGCCAGCTCATTCCTAAACCACCAATAATAATATTTGTTTGATTATTGGTATTTATATAACTTTGAAAGTCTTCACGATAATGTTCTACATAAGGCAATAACAATCGAAATGCGCTGATCAAAACGGCCAAACATACCAGCATAATTGCAAGTATTTGATAAAGGCGATTGAGCCAACGATTTGAAACGCTTGCGATTGACATTTGTAATTATTTTCCTAAGAGAACGTAGCTTGTGACTACATCATCACCACATCAAACTGCTCTTGAGAATACATAGTTTCTGTTTTAACTTTTATTGATTTTCCAATAAAAACTTCTACTTCAGCTAAACTGTCGAACTCATCATTAACAAGGAAATCACTAACCGATGATGAGGCATAAACAATAAACTTATCCGCATCATGAGCACGATTTACCCGGACAATTTCACGTAAAATTTCAAAACATACTGTTTCAACAGTTTTTAGGTTACCACGTCCAGTACAAATAGGACATTCACTACACAGTACATGTTCTAAGCTTTCACGCGTGCGCTTGCGTGTCATTTCGACTAAGCCTAATGAAGAGAATCCTTGAACGCTGAACTTAACATTATCTTTTGACATCGACATTTCTAAACTACTCAACACTCTTCGCTTATGATCTTCATCATGCATATCAATAAAGTCGACAATAATTATACCACCTAAATTTCTCAATCTAAGTTGTCTAGCAATCGCTTGAGTGGCTTCGATATTAGTACTAAAAATGGTATCTTCAAGGTTTCTGTGACCTACAAAAGCCCCGGTATTAATATCAATTGTGGTCATGGCTTCAGTTTGATCAATAATCAAATAACCACCTGACTTCAATTCAATTTTACGATGTAAGGCACGTTGTATCTCAACTTCAACTGAAAACAAGTCAAAAATTGGGCGTTCACCTGGGTAGTATTCCATCACTTGTGTAAGTTCAGGTACAAACTCTTCGGCAAATATAACTAATTGATCGTAGGTGAGTTTAGAGTCGATACGAATACGCTCAAAATCAACACCAACAAAATCTCTTAATACACGTAAAGAGAGTGAAAGATCTTGATACAGCGGCTTATTGACTTGTTTTCGTTGTTTACGCTCTTGTACCTTTTTCCAAACACGACGCAAAAACTCAGCGTCATGTTTAAGTTCTTGTTCATCAGCACCTTCGCCTGCTGTACGAACGATAAAACCATGATGCTCATCACAGTACGGGCTTACGATCTCTTTGAGACGTTTTCTCTCTTGGGCACTTTCAATACGCTGAGAAATTCCTGCGTGCGTAGCATTTGGCATTAAAACTAAATAGCGAGAAGCAATAGTAATATCAGTCGTTAAGCGAGCACCTTTAGTACCAAGGGGATCTTTTACCACTTGTACCATTAGGTGCTGGCCTTCATGAACTAAAGCTCGAATGTCGGGAACCTGTTTAGTTTCCTCTTTTAAAATGAGCTTAGAGTTTATATCTGACGCATGAAGAAAAGCAGCTTTATCTAGCCCTATATCAATAAAAGCAGCCTGCATACCAGGCAATACTCGAATAACTTTGCCTAAATAGATATTTCCAACAATGCCACGTTTTGCTTCGCGCTCAATATGAACCTCTTGCAAAGAGCCATGCTCGATTAAAGCGACTCTTGTCTCAGTAGGAGTTACATTGATTAATAATTCACTGCTCATATTGCTTATTCCTTACTACTTTCCATGGCATATAGATATTTCTTAATCTTTTAACCATTAGATTGAATAGTTGTTGGTAAACCTGATTTAACTAATAATTGTGCTGTTTCATATAGCGGCAAACCAACCACAGCTGAATAGCTACCATTAATGCTAGTAACAAACTGGCCGCCTATTCCCTGAATCGCATAAGAGCCAGCTTTATCCTTAGGCTCGCCAGTTTGCCAATAACGTTTTATTTCATCTGCTGTTAATGACTTAAAATACACCTGCGTTGCAATTATGTCTTTTGATATTTTAAGTGTACCATCAGCTTCATAACCAACGACTGAAATTGCCGTTAGCACTTGGTGTTGATTACTACTAAGCCGTAAGAGTGTTTCAATACATTCAGCTTCGTTTGCAGGCTTACCTAAAATAAGATCATCAATCACTACACAGGTATCTGCGCCTAAGATCAACGATTCTTTTTGTTGCTCAGATGATAATGAGTTAAAAATAGCCAATGCTTTTTCTTGAGCTAATCGTAATACATAATCTGCAGCACTTTCATCACCACTTAACGACTCATCAATATTTGCCACCAAGGTGCTAAAGCTATAACCTAGCTGCTCTAGAAGTACTTTTCGCCTAGGTGACTGTGACGCAAGAATAAGTTTTTTCATTATAAGTTCTCTTGCACTATTTAATAGAAAAATTTCGACGTATTTTACGGAGTAAATAAAATACCCAAGGCCATAAAACAATAGTGGTTATAACTGGATATAAGTAACTTGGTAAAAAAACCACATCAATTAAGAATCGCTGTAACCAAAAAACGACAAGATGATACAAGGCAGCTAGAACACCAGTAATCAATGCTTGCTGCCAAATAGAGAAGTTACGTATTTTTTGGTGATTCCCAATAATAATATAAATTGATATGGCCATAGCTGCCGCATGAACACCTAACACCGACCCCAAAAGCACATCGAGCAAAAAACCCATAACCCATGCGGTAATAATATTCACCCGTCCAGGTAATGCCATGCACCAATATATTAAAACAATAAGCACCCAATCTGGGCGAAAAGCATCGGCACTTAAAGGCATTGGCATTATGCTTGCCATTAAGGCAATCAACAAGGTAAGTAAAATGATTATACCGTTGTGTGCAAACATTAATTAATAACCTTGGTTGGAATTTTTACACTTGATGATGAGTTTTCTTCTTGTACTTTAGGAGCAAAAATATTTTGGGGTTCTTTTTCTGACAATAATAATAAATAGCGTAACCGATCAATTTGAGCCACAGGCGTACTATATACTCGCACAAACTCTCTTGATTCATCATTACTAACAAAAGAAACTTCTGCTACAGGATAACCTTCTGGGTACTTTCCACCTAAACCTGAGGTCACCAATAAATCACCTACTTTTACATCAGCACTTTGTGGAACAAAATTATGAATTAATCGATCAATTTGCCCGCTACCTGAAGCAAGTAACCTCAAGCCATTACGCTGTACTCTAACAGGCACAGCATGAGATATATCAGTAATAAGTATGACACGTGAACTGGTTTGCCCAACATGCAATATCTGACCTACAGTTCCAAGGGCATCAAGCACAGCCTGTCCTTCATATACGCCATCACTAGCCCCACGATTAATAACTACCTGATGGGTGTAGGGATCGCTATCTACCGAGATAACCTCTGCTACCATTTTTTTAATTTCACTGCGAAGGGGTGACGCAAGTAAAGAGCGCAGCCGCTCATTTTCTTGTTTTAGAATAACAAGCTGCATTGCCTCTTCTTGAAAGGTCAATTCATTCAAGCGGTATTGTTGGTTTTCAGTCATCAACTGCTGACGAGTTGTAAGATTTGTTGAAGCCCATGTCATCAATTGTTTTGGTGTGTTTGCTAAATATTGCAATGGGCTAACTAATGATTGCAGATAACCTCGAGCTGATTCAAAGCTGGCCATTTTGTAATCAAAAAAAATCAATAACGCAGAACAAAAAAGCACCAACATAAGTCGGTGCAGTGGGGATGGGCCATGTTTAAAAATTGGGTTCATAAAAAACCAGTTACAAACTTCTTATTGTATGTTCTATTTATCTCAACTCTTTTTAATAAATTGGTAATTTCTTCGCTGGAAGTTATTCCAAGAACAAGGAAAAAGCACAGATTTAACACTAGTCAATGAGTACTCTTAACATCGTTATTAGATTAAATAACAAAGAAAAATATCAATTCTATTCATAGGAGAAAAGATCGCCACCATGCATATCAATCATTTCAAGTGCTTTACCACCACCTCTTGCAACACATGTCAAAGGATCTTCAGCAACAACAACTGGGATGCCCGTCTCTTCCATCAATAGGCGATCAATATCTTTTAACAATGCTCCACCACCAGTAAGTACCATACCACGCTCAGATATATCTGACGCTAATTCTGGTGGAGATTGTTCTAAAGCAACCATTATTGCGCTCACAATTCCCGTTAGAGGCTCTTGTAAAGCTTCAAGAATTTCGTTGCTATTTAGTGTAAAGCTTCGAGGTATACCTTCGGCTAGGTTACGACCACGCACTTCTATTTCAATAACTTCATCACCAGGATACGCAGAACCAATTTCATGCTTAATTCGCTCAGCAGTTGCTTCACCAATTAAACTACCAAAATTACGACGAACATAGTTAATGATAGCTTCATCAAACTTATCTCCACCAATTCGTACAGAAGATGAATAAACTACGCCATTTAATGAAATTATGCCTACTTCTGTAGTACCGCCACCAATATCAACTACCATAGAACCCGTTGCTTCAGATACCGGCATTCCTGCACCAATAGCTGCTGCCATAGGTTCATCAATTAAATAAACTTCACGAGCACCTGCACCCATTGCTGATTCACGAATTGCGCGTCGTTCAACTTGCGTTGAACCACAAGGTACACAAACAAGAACACGAGGACTAGGACGAAGAAAATTATTGCTGTGCACTTGTTTAATAAAATGTTGCAGCATTTTTTCAGTAACAAAAAAGTTTGCAATTACGCCATCTTTCATAGGACGAATTGCTTCAATATTTCCTGGTGTACGGCCTAACATTTGTTTTGCTGCCATGCCCACTGCAGCAACACTTTTAGAACCACCCGAGCGATCTTGGCGAATGGCAACCACTGAAGGTTCGTTTAAAACAATACCTTGGTCTTTAACATAAATCAGGGTGTTGGCTGTTCCTAAGTCAATAGACAAATCATTAGAAAACATACCACGTATTTTTTTAAACATAAGCTCGAAATGTCCTGTAAAAATGCGACTTTATAAGTGCAAATAGTTAGTGCGAAATACTGTTCTTTTATCAGATCGGACAATCATACCTGACTATTAAAGCCAATTCTATTATGTAGCTTGTTTTTAATGATAAAAGTTGAAGTTTTCATGTTCCAAGCTTAAAAATAATTTATCTGTTACTCACAATTAAACTTTTTAGTGGTGTGTAGTTTATTTTTGATGAAGACACTGTCGGATTTTTGCCAATAAAAAGCCCCGCACTAGCGAGGCTTCAAAGGTATCATAATTTAACGATATTTAGTTTAATTGAATAATCTTTTTTTACTAACTAAAGTAACTAATCCTAATGCAAAAATCATTAAGGTCGAAGGCTCTGGAACTTGAGCAGGACGAACATAGAACGTTTCATAAGCACCAAACACACTAGCAAAAATATACATAGGGTCAGAAGGTTCTAACAGTTCACTAGTCGCTGTACTAAATTCATTTGTATTTACAAAGTTAGCGTCTGAGTTAAAAAAGTCTGTTGCTTGAATAATTGTAATGCCATCGGCTGCAGTAAAGTCATCTACCGTTAATTCTGTTCTTAATATTGTAAGCAAAGCATCATCTGCAAATTGCCAATTTTCTTGTAATTCAGGTGCATATAAAGTATTAGTAAAACCCAGAATACTTGCATCTTCTACGTTATAAGGAGAAACCCAAGCCCAATCGTAACCCTTATAATTTATATAGTTAATACCTAATAGACTTGCAGATAGTTGATCCTCAGCATTAGTATAATCACGAACGTCTAGTTCAGCTTGCGTCAAATTGGTAATAGGTGTTGCTTGAGTGACTGATAAGAAAGACAGCAAAACAATAGATATTAGCGTGTTCAAAATATATTTAATCATTAAAAACTCCAGAGCCAAGCCATGGCAAAAAAATTAATACTACAATAATCATAGTATTAATAAAGCAAATATTGAGCCATTATTATTTACCCTAATAATAACAGTTACTTAATAAAACCTAAATAGTCCAGTGTAACAAGAAAACAACAAATGTAAAAAAGACTGACAATCGATATTATAACCTTTTTGCTCTTACTTCAATTTCTCTAGAAGTTAAAACTCCAGCCACATCACACTGACCAATACTCGTTATTGTATAATAAGTACTACCTAATATTAATGACTCTGTACAGGCTACATTTGTAACTCTACAATTTTCTAAACCTTTGATTGCAGATAAATCATAGTTAGCAGATGCATTACAAGCACTACTCGCTGGCTCAAGAGGAAATAATTCTGCAAGCTCTCTTTGCACACCCACATGTGCTGCTTGATAGGCACGGATGCCTAATACTTCATAAACAACTGTTTCAGCATTAGAGCTCATCATACGAACTAGCGCTGTTCCTAATAAAGTCATTATAACAATAATAAATACGGCAATAACCAGTGCACTGCCCCGTTGAGAGTTATTATACTCATTTAATTGCATCTTTTTAAGGTACATTTAGCACCTGTATTTCATTATTAAACGTAACTTGCTCATTATTTTTATCAAAATGTAGGTAGATTTGCACCAGCGCATTTCGTCGTAATGATGCAGGTAAAACCTGAAAAGTAGAATTATTTGTTATATCTTGCGCCATCAAAATATTATTACGAATTAAGCTTGTCCCTGTTAAACAATAATCGATGCTATCACTGATGAAATATATTCGCTGTGAAGGTGAATCACTTTCAAATAAAACCGCAAGAGAAAAATTCAGTATCCAGGGCTCAACCGTTTGGTTTAGGCTAGAAAACACATGATTTTTATCTGACACTTCAGCTAAGTCATTTAGTTCTATAGGGTAAACAATAACTTTGGTTGCTTGAGAGAAGTTGTCGTCATTAAAAGGAATGACCTGTAGTGTTGCACTACCCCCTTCAGGTAAAACGGGTAAATCGATGTAAGTTGTACTTGCTACAATAGGTGTGAATTGTAAACAAGAAAACCCTGAAGAGTTTACATAGGTCCTAAGGCTATTGGGCAAAGCCTGTCTTACATCTCTATTTAACCGTTCAACAGCAAAGCGCGCTGATGAGATGATTTGATCTCTTACAGTCGTTTCTGCATATATTTGCATACCAAACTTTAAAAAACTACTAACACTTACCGCAAGAATGCCAAGAATAACAATAACAGAGATTAACTCTATTAAAGTAAAACCTGATTCTTTATGGGGTAAATATTTATTCATTAAAAGTTAACTCGATAGGTTGAAAAGCTAATATCAAACCCAGCAGGGGTTGTAATGGTAACAGTAATTAACTTAGCAGTGGATGTATTGCTATTAGTAGTACAATCGCCATCATAGTCACTATCATTACACACGACGATATTCATCTCATAACCTATATATAAATCTATATCTAGCCCTTGTGAGTTTTTAATATTGCCAGATGTATAAGTTAACCCATTATAGTCATCAACGTCATTATAAGTAATTCTTGTTTCAACGATAGATGAAATAGGATCAGTATCTGCTCCCATAGAGGTTGAACAGGTTACACCAAGCTCACCACAACGAATGAGTCCACCAGCCATATCTGAATTTTCATCAAAAGCTTTACTTTGAATTTCATTTAACATTGACTGCCCTAGTTCAGCAGCTTTTATCTGGTGAAGTTGTTCCGCATTTCTTTCTGCAACAGGGTAAATAAGTGTTGTTATCACTGAAAGAGAAATGGCTAATACTACGATACCTACAATTGTTTCTATTAAAGTGAAACCTTTTTCTTTATCAAGCCGAAAATTAAAGTGCATAAATAAAGCCTTCTTCATTAATAAAAACACTTAAACTGTCACTTCCTGTAACGGTTAGGGTTATATCACAAGGATCTTTAGCAATACAGCCAACAGGACGGCCCATAGAAGAAAAAGAAAATGAAGGTAAATTTTCACTTATAGAGAAACTAATACTGTCACTGCTAGAAATGGTAACTTTTGTTGTATCACCAGCTAAGTCACTATCACAGGTATTAGTATTTGTAATGGTTGCCAATAAACCTACTTGAGTGCTATTAAAGCTAATTGTTTGACATGCAATGTTATTAGTTTGTTGCATGGAGCGTAGCTGAATTGCTCTAAGTTTAATGATGAGTTCATCTCGATAAGTATATTCTGCAAACCCTTCAGACGTTAAAAAGCGAGGAATAACAGTAGTTACCATAATACCTAATAAGATAATAGTAACGACAAGCTCTATCAAAGTGAAACCGTATACTGCTTTTTTATTGGAGATATTCAAACTTACCATTTTATTAAATACAGTCATTTACTTGAAAAGTGGGCTTCAGGTTAGGGCCAGAAGGATGTTCATAATACACAATACAATTATCGTCAGTACTAGTTGGCTTTTCATCTTCTCCAAAATAAATAGCGAATGTAGAAAAACTTCCAGCCATCTGCTCATATTCATATTTGCTATCAATATTAAGCAATCTCTTAAATTGATCTTTAAGGCCAATAGGATAACCATATACAAGTACTAGTTCACCATCAGATGTAAATCCTCCACCGTCACCAATATTAACACTGACTGTAAGATTAGTTGGGCTAAAGGTGTCATTCTGATTCCCCTTCACAATAGATTTACTATGTACTAAAGCAGCTGCACCTTCTAAGGAGCCTTTGATTGCATGCAATGTCGCTGTTTTTGCTTCAGCTTGCAGATTAATATATTTAGGCGCTGCGGTTACCGCTAAAATTCCCAAAATAACAATAACTACCACTAACTCAATTAATGTAAATCCTTTATTATTCATTGTGCTTTCTCTGATACGATAACTTTTATATTTCAATGATAAAATATATTCTCTCTCTGATATGATACCTTACAATACTTTTCAATAAAGGGTAAGTTATTGTTTATTTAACACTCTAAACAAATCAACTTACTTAAATTAACAATTCTATGTGGTCACTTTTTTCTTATTTTAAACTGTTTATTGCAGGCTATTTTTTACTAGGCATGCATACAATTTTAGATACCCCCGGAGGGATGGGGTTATACCTCTCATTTAATATAATTGCTTGGTTGTTTATTGTTATATTAATCGCACTTGGTTTATGGCAAATCACAGTGAATAAGAAAATAATATATAGGAAAATATTAGGTTGGCTAAGTTTAGGCTGTTTATGCCCATACTTTAGTTTCAGGGTTAACAGAAAAAGATAGCAAAAAGTTAGAACTTTACATCGCTTGGGGCTTACAGAGAATTAAATATCTGCCAAGAGAAAGTGTATATGAAAACCTACTGTTAGCATTCAATATACTGAATAGAAAAGTTGAATATCAACGATTACTTATAGAAGCAAAACAAACCTATCCTCAAAGAGAAAATTGGGAAAGTAAGTTAATATCACCAAAAAAGTAAATTTTTGGTGATATTTTCAAACTAGAATAGCACTAAATTAACGTGCTAATTAAACACAATATTTAAAAGCACTATCATCTAATAAAGACAGTGAATCTCCCACAATGTCATCAGAATTTAATGCTGATAATAGCTCAACACCCTGTTGACGTTGTGCATTATTCAATGCTCTATAAGGTAGACGGAAATTAGGTGATACAGCACCTGTCATCATTAATGCGGTATTAATACAAATAGGGTTTGGTTCACAGAATAACCATTGGATTAAATTTTGTAGGCTATCATTTAGCTCATTATTTTTACTATCCATTAATTGGCGCATCAAACCTGGAATGATATTTGACGTAACAGAAATAACACCATGAGAGCCATGTAAATGTCGTCCATCATGACTTTCATCATCATTGCCCGACCAACAAGCAATACCTTGCTTTTCATAATGTGCTATACGTTCATTGCCACCACATTCTTTCATACCAATGAAGTTTTTATGTTTAGAAAGTGGTTCAATAATATCAGGCGTAAGATCTTGCCCAGTTCGTCCCGGTACATTGTAAATAAATGCAGGACCAATATCTAAGGTACGCGTTAAATGCTCAATAACGCCTGCTGTTGAGGTTCTACCGTAATAAGGGTTTATTTGTAAAGTAGCATCCATTCCTGCCGCAAAACCATTCATAGTAGCCTTGATTGCTTCACTAGTATTATTGCTACCTGTATTGCCAATAATCAACAATTTGTCACCAAATTTATGTACACTATGAGCGATTAAAATCAGGTGTTCTTCCCATGATAATAAATGTCCTTCACCCGTTGTGCCCCCGACAATAATACCATCAACACCTGCCGCTATTTGTTTAGCGACCAATTGATCATAAGTGGCTAAATCAATTTCGCCTGCTGCGTTATATGGCGTTTTGATTGCGGTAATTAAACTTGCTGCTCTTAATCGTTTCATTACATTCCTAATATTCTTATTTAAATGGATAAATAAACACACATTTCTAGCATTTATTAACAGTGACCAATATGGTCTGTTATTTTATGCATTAAAAAAATTTCTTTTGTTTCAATATGCTGATATTCAAAAACTTGATGATTTAACTGAAGAACCTTATAGGCATGGTAATTACCACTGTCATTAAGATCTGCAGCATATAATTGCTGATCAACTAATTCATTCTTGGTAATAGTAAAATGAATATCTCCCACCAAGCCCCAATCACCTAATTCAATAATTTTTTCTGTAACATTGGTTTTTTGATCAGTTGATAAAAAGCTAAACTCAAAGCTGCCATCAACACTTAACTCTGCATACTCTACAAC
>CAJXUT010000088.1 GCA_913061365.1 uncultured Colwellia sp. | reverse complement strand
CTTCGTCGGCAGCGTCAGATGTGTATAAGAGACAGGGCTCTCGTAGCGCTCATATGGAAAATGTCGTTGAAGATATATTTAACTGGCATGCTAATCGTTACGAAGATAGCACTTGTCATGCGTTTGAGGGCAATGCTTAATGTTACATTGGTTAGCCGAATTTTTAACACAATACTACAGTGCGTTTAATGTTTTCTCGTACTTAACTTTCCGTGCCATTGTGAGCACGTTAACTGCGTTATTCATTTCTCTTTATTTTGGTCCTAAACTAATCCGCTATTTACAAAAAATGCAAATAGGACAAACGGTACGTAGCGATGGCCCTGAAAGTCATTTCTCAAAATCGGGAACGCCAACAATGGGAGGGATACTAATTTTAGCTGCCATTGTTTTTAGTGTATTGCTATGGGCAGATTTAAGTAATATCTATGTTTGGGTTGTTTTATTTGTTGTTGTGAGTTTTGGGATCATTGGCTTTGTTGATGATTATCGAAAAGTAATAAGAAAAGACTCTAACGGTTTAATTGCTAAGTGGAAGTACTTTTGGCAAACAGTAGCAGGCTTAATAACTGCAATATTTCTGTACCAAATATCACACCCAGAGCAAACTTTTTTACTTATTCCATTTATTAAAGATGTAATGCCACAACTAGGCATTTTTTATATTGTGATGACTTACTTTGTCATAGTGGGTACAAGTAATGCCGTTAATTTAACTGATGGTCTAGATGGCTTAGCGATTGTACCAACTATTATGGTTGCGGGTGCTTTTGCGCTATTCGCCTATGTTACAGGTCATGTAAATTTTGCCAGTTATTTAAATATTCCTCATATCGCGATGACATCTGAACTTGTTGTAGTTTGTACCGCAATTGTTGGTGCGGGGTTAGGATTTTTATGGTTCAACACATATCCAGCACAAGTATTTATGGGTGATGTAGGCTCGTTAGCTTTAGGTGCTGCATTAGGTGTTATTGCCGTTTTAGTAAGGCAAGAACTGGTGCTATTTATTATGGGCGGTGTTTTTGTGATGGAAACCGTATCGGTAATATTACAAGTGGGTTCATATAAAATGAGAGGACAGCGAATTTTCCGTATGGCGCCTATTCATCATCATTATGAATTAAAAGGCTGGCCTGAACCTCGAGTTATTGTACGTTTTTGGATCATCTCATTTATCTTAGTTTTAATTGGTTTAGCAACATTAAAATTACGATAGAAAAATTGAAAGAATTCGCGTTAATCGTTTCAAATCGAAAGCGTTAAGTTAAAAGAAATAAAGAGAAAAAAGGTAAAAATGGCTTTATTAGCAGGTTTTAAAGATAAAAATATTTTAGTGCTAGGTGCTGGGATCACAGGTATGTCTTGTGCTCGCTATCTTAATGCTGAAAATTTGTCTTTTGCTATTAATGATTCACGTACACAGCCTTTTACTGATGGATACAATACACAGCAATTTAATAAAGAATTTCCTAGTGCTAGCTTACATGTAGGCCAGTGGAATAGTGAATTAATTACTAATGCCGATATTATTCTAATTAGCCCTGGTATTGATAGTTCAATAAGCGAAATAGCACAACATATTTCAAGTGATTGCCATGTTATGGGTGATGTTGAATTATTTTGTTTACTTAACAATGAGCGACTTAATAAACCAAATATTCAGCCAATTAAAATATTAGCAGTAACAGGCTCTAATGGTAAATCTACCGTTGTATCGTTACTTGCCTATTTAGCTGAAAGTCTGGGGGTTAATGCACAACTTGGCGGCAATATTGGCCAACCCGTATTAGATATTTTTACTAAAGAAATCACGGGTGAACATACTGATATACCTGAAATTCTCATTTTAGAATTATCTAGCTTTCAATTAGAAACACTAAGAAGTATGCAAGCGATAGCAACGAGTGTGCTAAATGTTAGTGATGATCATCTTGATCGTCATCAGAATATGGAAAATTACCAACGTATAAAGCAAAGTATTTATACACAAGGTGAATTAGCCATTATTAATCGCGATGATGAGGCCACGAATACAGTCAATAAACTTCAGCCTGTACTTTCTATTGGTAGCGATAAACCAGAAGAAAACCAATTTGGTGTTACATGGCAACAGAGTAAAGCGATATTAGCTTTTGGCGAGCAAAACTTAATTGCTTTAGAAAAGCTACCCTTAGCAGGGATGCATAATGCGTTGAATTATCTAGCAGCATTAGCCCTTGGGTATAGTGCTAATTGGTCATTGTCAGCAATGGTAAATAATTTAGCTGGCTTCACTGGGTTAGCACATCGCTGCCAAAGAATAATGAGTGATGATGGCATTACTTGGATCAATGATTCAAAAGCGACCAATGTGGGGGCTACTATTGCAGCCATTAACGGCTTAGCGAAAACGTTAACATCACACAATGGCACAAAACAAAAACTAATTTTAATTGCTGGCGGTGATGGCAAAGGAGCTGACTTTACACCATTGATTGAACCATTATCTACCCATGTTGAGTACGTTATCACATTAGGTAAAGATGGCGATAACATAGCTAAATTGACGGAAAAATCGCATAAAGCAATAAGTTTAATTGCAGCAGTAGCTAAAGCTGAATCACTCGCTAACAAAGGAGATATCATTTTATTATCTCCTGCTTGCGCTAGTTTAGATATGTTTAAAAACTTTAACGATCGTGGTGAACAATTTGTTGCTGCTATTGCTAAAGTTACGGAGGCGAAATAATGGCCTCATCAACTATTCAAACTGAAAGCAAATTGTCAGCGGTACAAGAAGTATTGAACAGTATAGTTAATAAATATCAAAAATTTAGCGGCTCAAATATTAATGCAGATAAAGCTGTTTTTGACCGCAGCTTTATCGTTCTTGCATTGGTAATGTATATGATTGGCTTAGTTATGGTAGCAAGCTCATCTATGCCAGTGGCAGAACGTTTG
This sequence comes from uncultured Colwellia sp., assembly GCA_913061365.1. GTDB lineage: Bacteria > Pseudomonadota > Gammaproteobacteria > Enterobacterales > Alteromonadaceae > Colwellia. Next base: position 10,768 of record CAJXUT010000088.1, on the reverse strand, counting down.
TTTAATAACCCTTTTCATTTTGTTATTCGTCATACCATTTATATTGTTTTGAGCTTAGGTATTGCAGGGGTAGCATTGCAAATACCTATGGCATGGTGGCAAAAGAATAGTAGTTATCTATTAATTTTTGGCATAGTGCTTTTAGTCGTTGTATTACTTGTAGGGCGTTCAGTTAATGGCTCAACCCGTTGGATTGTACTTGGTCCTATTACAGTACAGGCAGCTGAGCCAGCAAAGTTATTTTTCTTCTGTTATTTAGCGGCTTATTTAGTACGCCGTCGTGATCAGGTGATGGAAGATTGGCGAGGGTTTGTTAAACCACTAGTCGTATTTGGTATTTTAGCTGGTTTATTATTGAAACAACCCGACCTAGGTACCATTATCGTTATGTTTGTAACGACATTTGGCTTACTTTTTTTAGCGGGAGCTAAGCTTTGGCAGTTTATTAGTTTGGCATCGGTCGGTGTTTTTCTTTTATCTATGTTGGCAATTTTTGAACCTTATAGATGGCGTCGTATCACAAGCTTTTTAGATCCATGGCAAGAACCTTTTGGCAGTGGTTATCAGTTAACTCAATCGCTTATGGCGTATGGTCGAGGTGAAATTTTTGGTCAAGGGTTAGGGAATAGCATTCAAAAGTTAGAATATTTACCAGAAGCACATACTGACTTTGTTATGGCGGTATTGGCTGAAGAATTTGGCTTTATCGGTGTTGCACTCATTTTATTGCTAAGTATGGTGTTGGTATTTAAAGCCTTGATGTTAGGAAAAAGAGCCCTTGCTAAAGAAAAATTTTTCGAAGGTTTTTTTGCTTATGCCATTGGCATTTGGGTTTGTTTTCAAGCGGCAGTAAATGTCGGTGCTAGCGCAGGTATAGTACCAACGAAAGGGTTAACTATGCCACTGATCAGCTATGGCGGTAGCTCTATGATAATCATGACTATTGCAGTGGTTATTTTAATTCGTATTGATCATGAATTGCGTATGCAAAGCATTCAAGCCACCTCAACAAAAAGAAAAAGTAAAAATGTAGGAGGTAAAAATGACTAATAGCATTGATACACCTACTAAAACTTTATTAGTGATGGCTGGCGGTACTGGCGGACACATATTTCCGGGACTTGCAGTAGCAGATAAATTGCAAAGTGAAGGATGGCATATTCATTGGTTAGGCACAGCTGATCGTATGGAATCAGAGATTATTCCTAAACATGGTTATGATATTTCTTTTATAAACATAAGTGGCTTACGCAATAAAAACCTTATCACTTGGTTAAAGCTACCATTTAAGTTAATTAATTCATTGATACAAGCCATTAAGGTGATTAATACGGTACAACCCGATGTAGTTTTAGGCATGGGCGGTTATGCTAGCGCACCTGGCGGATTAGCTGCTTGGTTAATGAAAAAGCCTTTAGTTTTACATGAACAAAATGCTTCTGCAGGGTTAACTAATCGACTATTAGCACGTATTGCCAATAAAGTTTGTTGTGCATTTCCAAATGCGTTTAAAAATAATATTTCAGCAGATGTTGTTGGCAATCCATTAAGAGCAAGTATTGGTGAAAATAGTAAGTCGAACTCTAATGAGACTAAAAAGAGCAATAATATTTTAGTTGTAGGCGGCAGTTTAGGAGCACAAGTTTTAAATCAAATTGTGCCTGAAAGTTTTGCCAAACTAATAAATAAATCTGACCATGAAAGAGCGTCATTACCTTTTACTATTTATCACCAGACAGGTAAGGGTAAACAAGAAGAAGTTATTCAAGCATATAAGCAGAACAACTTGACTGATGAACAAGTGAAAATCACGGAGTTTATCGATGATGTTGCAGGTGCATATCAATGGGCTGATATTGTGATTTGTAGGGCAGGAGCGTTAACCGTATCAGAGTTAGCAATGGCTTCAACGCCGGCTATTTTTGTACCTTTACCTCATGCAGTCGATGATCATCAAGTAAAAAATGCACAATATCTGGTTTCCCACGGTGGAGCAAAATTAGTTAAACAAAACGATTTAACCAGTGATGGATTAGCTGAATTATTAGCTGATTTATTTAGTAAACCACAAGTTTTAGAAAGTATGGCGCAATCGGCTTTTGCCGCTGCAAACATTAATGCAACAGATAAAGTTGCCAGTATTTGTCAGCAATTGGCGAGTAGCAATAAAGCTAAATAAAGAATATGAGTAATAACATGAGTCAAAACACAATGAACACACGCAATGTTAAAGTACCTGAAATGCGCCGCGTAAAACGCATACATTTTGTTGGTATTGGTGGCGCCGGTATGGGCGGCATTGCTGAAGTATTGTTGAATGAAGGCTATCAAATATCTGGCTCAGATATTGGTGAGAATCAGGTAGTAAAACGTCTACAAAAATTTGGTGCTGATATTACTATTGGCCATAGCAGTGAAAATGTAGATGGTGCTAGTGTTATCGTCGTCTCAACGGCTATTGATTCTGACAACCCTGAATTAATAGCAGCGCAAGCTAAGCGAATTCCAATTGTGCGTCGTGCCGAAATGCTAGCGGAACTCATGCGTTTTCGTCATGGTATTGCCATCGCGGGTACTCATGGAAAAACAACGACTACAAGTTTAATTGCGAGTATTTTTGCACAAGGGCAATTGGATCCTACTTTTGTTATTGGCGGTTTACTCAATAGTGCAGGTACTAATGCTCGTTTAGGCAGTAGCCGTTACTTGGTTGCAGAAGCAGATGAAAGTGATGCATCATTTTTACACTTACAACCTATGGTTGCAGTCATCACGAATATTGATGCGGATCATATGGAAACCTATCAAGGTGACTTCGAAAAACTTAAAGACACTTACATTGAGTTTTTACATAACCTTCCATTTTATGGCTTAGCTGTAGTGTGTATTGATAATCCCGTAGTGCGTGAATTGTTGCCACGTATTGGCCGCCAAGTGATCTCTTATGGTTTTTCTGAAGATGCTGATATACGAGCAACTAATTATCAACAAGATGGTGGCGTGAGCTACTTTACGGTAGAAGTGGATGGTGAACCATCGCTTGATATGAGTGTAAATTTACCAGGTCAGCACAATGTATTGAATGCACTTGCTGGTGTAGCTGTTGCTAAAGATGAAGGAATTGACGGAGAAGCGATTTGTAAAGCACTAGCAGAATTTGCTGGTATAGGTCGTCGTTTCGAGCAACTGGGTGATTTAAGTACCCTTGCTGGAAATATGGTACTTGTTGACGATTATGGTCATCACCCAAGTGAAGTTAAAGCGACTATTTCTGCCATGAGAACAGGTTGGCCAGATAAGCGATTAGTCATGGTGTTTCAACCGCATCGTTATTCACGTACTCGAGATCTATATGAAGACTTTGTAGAAGTTTTATCAGAAGTAGACTGCTTGTTTTTATTAGATGTCTACTCTGCTGGAGAATCGCCAATTGTATCGGCTGATAGTAAAAGCTTGGCTCGTTCTATTCGTCAGCGAGGTCAAATTGAACCTATTTATGTGAGTGATGTTGCTATGTTGCCTTCATTGCTTGCAGCACAGTTGCAAGACGGCGATATGGTCATAACACAAGGTGCGGGAAATATTGGTATGGTAGCGCGTGATTTATCTCTTCATTCGTTACTAAAAGTAGGGCAGGTGAACCAATAATGACCGCACAAAAAGAGAAGAGCTTAATGACTCAAAAAGCAGAAAAATTATCGCAATTAAAACAAGAAACCTTAGCGGTACTTTATGGCGGCAACTCTGCAGAACGTGATGTGTCATTAAAATCAGGTAAAGCTATTGCGAAAGGATTAGAACAAGCAGGCTTTACTGTACAGCTAATTGACACTAAAAATGAGCCATTAACAACGCTCGTTAAGCAAAATATAAAATATGCTTTTATTGCCGTACACGGTCGTGGCGGAGAAGATGGCTGCTTACAAGGTGCATTGGAAACATTAGAGATTAATTATACCGGTTCAAACGTTTTGGGTTCGGCTTTATCTATGGATAAAGTACGCAGCAAGCAGATGTTTAAGGCATGTGATATTCCAACCGCACCTTTTGCTGTAGTCACTAAAGCTGACTTTTTAACTTTAGATATAAATGAACAGCTTAGTGCTCTAGGTGGAAAAGTAATGGTTAAGCCTGCGCATGAAGGCTCAAGTATCGGCATGGCAATGGCAGACTCACCAGAGAAACTACGTAATGCATTAGTTGAAGCATTTTTTTTTGATGGAGATGTTTTATTAGAAGCTTGGATAGATGGCCCAGAGTATACGGTTGCCATTCTTGGTGATGAAGCCTTACCTGCCATACATATGGAAACACCACATGAATTTTATGACTATAAGGCAAAGTATCAATCAACAAGTACGCAATATCATTGTCCTTGTGGATTAAGTGAAGAAGAAGAGAATGAAATTAAAATGCTTTCAGTACAAGCCTTTAAAGCAACTGGTGCTAGTGGGTGGGGTCGTGTTGACTTGATGAAAAGTAATGAAGGGTATTGGCAATTATTAGAAGTAAATACTGTTCCTGGCATGACAGAAACATCATTAGTGCCAAAAGCTGCAAAAGTAAAGGGGTTAACCTTTAGCCAGTTAGTTGAACGAATTGTTTTACTCAGTTTTAAGTAGCATATGAAAAATAAACAAGCAATATCAGTAGATCAGCAAGCATTATCGTTTGGCCTTGGCCTAGCGTTTTTCTTGTGTGTGCTTATTGGTTTGATCAGTATTGCTTGGTGGCTAACAAACAGATTAATTGATCAAGAAAGCTTGCCGGTAAATTCAATCGTGATTACAGGTGAAATGCCTTACACCAAACGTGATGATGTATTGGCTGCGATGAATAATATTAACCTAGGTAACTTTTTTCAAGTTGATGTGAATGAAATACAAAGCCAAGTTTCAGCATTACCTTGGGTATATTCTGTTGCAGTAAGAAAGCATTGGCCCAACGAAGTTAAAATTTATATTGTTGATCAAACGCCAGTGGCTTTATGGAATGGAGATTTTTTATTAAACCAATTTGGTAAAGCGTTTCAAGCTGATATTGAACAGTTAAAGCATGCTTTACCACAGTTTTTCGGTCCAGAGGGTAGTGAACTGCTTGCGCTAGAAAACTTTCTAAATTTGAATGATTTACTTGAGTATAGAAACCTGGCAATAGATGAACTGGTTTTAAGCGAGCGTTACTCATGGCAACTTACTTTAAATGATGGTGTGATGCTAAATTTAGGCCGTGAAGAACGAGTAAAACGAGTGCAAAGGTTTATGGATATTTACCCTTTAATTAAAACGCATTTGAAGCAGCAAGATAAACAGAAAAATAATCGTGAAAAACAGTTAAAACAAGCGGTGGATTATATCGATTTACGGTATGATACAGGTTTGGCAGTTGGCTGGAAATCATTAGCCAAATTACCCTTAAATATGCACAAAAAACACAATGTGAAAATAGAACAGGTGTTTATGCTATTAACAGAAGAGTTCAGCTTTAATGTCTAAAATTACAGAAAGAAATTTAGTCGTAGGATTAGATATAGGAACATCAAAAATCTCCGTCGCCGTTGGCGAGATTACTCCTGATAACCAATTAAGTATTGTTGGTGTGGGGAATCAGCCTGCACGCGGTATGGATAAAGGTGGTGTTAACGATCTGAACTTAGTTGTTCAATCAGTTCAACGTGCAATAAACGAAGCTGAATTGATGGCTGATTGCCAAGTTAGCTCTATATACCTTGGTATTTCAGGTAAACATATTAGTTGCCAAAATGAAAATGGCATGGTGCCTGTTAATGACAAAGAAGTAACACAAGAAGACGTTGATAATGTAATTCATACTGCACGTAGCGTTCCTATTTCAGCAGAGCGTCGAATGTTACATGTATTACCGCAAGAATTTAGCATTGACTGCCAAGATGGTATTAAAAGCCCAATAGGTATGTCGGGCGTTCGTATGGAAGCTAAAGTTCATATAGTTACCTGTGCAAATGATATGGCAAAAAATTTAGTAAAATGTGTTGAGCGTTGCAACCTTACTGCTGATCAACTTATTTTTTCTGCACTTGCTTCAAGTTACTCAATTTTAACAGATGACGAGAAAGAGCTTGGTATTTGTGTGGTTGATATGGGCGCAGGTACGATGGATATTTCAATCTTCATCGGTGGTGCTCTGCGTCACACAGCCGTAATTCCTGTAGCTGGAAATCAAGTAACGAGTGATATTGCTAAAATATTTCGTACGCCATTAAGTCATGCAGAAGATATCAAAGTGCAATATGCATGCGCCTTAAAACACCTAGTGAGTATGGAAGAAAATATTGAAGTGCCTAGTGTTGGTGGTCGTCCTGCACGTAGCATGTCACGCCATACATTATCGGAAGTAGTAGAACCAAGATACCAAGAATTATTTGAATTAATTCAAGAAGAAGTTCGCGAAGCGGGCTTAGAAGATCAAATTGCAGCCGGTTATGTACTTACTGGTGGTACTGCAAAAATGGAAGGCGTGGTTGAGTTTGCAGAAGAAATATTTCAAATGCCTGTCCGTATAGCTTCCCCAATTGCAGTACAAGGCTTGAAAGAGTACATAGATGATCCTAGCTATGCCACGGTTGTTGGTTTGTTGCATTACGGTATGCAAGCTAGTAAATCAGGGGCTAAAGAAGATAAAAAATCAGCAGGAGTAACAGGCCTATGGTCAAGATTACATGCTTGGTTTAAAGGCGAGTTTTAACTTAGCTAAAGAATATGTTTAAGAAATTTTTTAATGGGTCAGAATTTATTTTGACAAATTTAATAAAAAACGGAGAGAGAAAATGTTTGAACTAATGGAAGACCATAACGAAGAAGCAGTCATAAAGGTCATTGGTATTGGCGGCGGCGGCGGTAATGCTGTTGAGCACATGGTGAGTCAAACCATTGAAGGTGTAGAATTTATTACTGCAAATACTGATTCACAGGCACTGCGTAATTCATCTGCGAATGTAACTTTACAACTTGGTTCTGACGTAACTAAAGGTTTAGGTGCTGGCGCCAATCCAAATGTAGGTCGTCAAGCTGCAGAAGAAGATCGTGAAACCGTTATGCAAACGCTTAAAGGTGCAGATATGATCTTTATTGCTGCTGGTATGGGCGGTGGTACAGGTACTGGTGCTGCTCCTGTGGTAGCTGAAGTAGCTAAAGAAATGGGAATATTAACAGTAGCTGTTGTTACTAAACCATTCCCTTTTGAAGGCAAAAAACGCATGAGTTATGCTGATCAAGGTATTGAAGCGTTAGCTAAAAGTGTTGACTCACTGATTACTATTCCTAATGAAAAGTTATTAAAAGTGCTTGGGCCAGGAACAAGTTTATTAGATGCATTTAAAGCAGCTAATAATGTTTTACTTGGTGCGGTACAAGGTATTGCAGAATTAATCACTCGACCAGGTTTAATTAACGTCGATTTTGCCGATGTTCGTACTGTTATGTCTGAAATGGGTACTGCTATGATGGGATCTGGTATTGCATCAGGACCTGATCGCGCAGAAGAAGCAGCAGAATCTGCTATTTCTAGCCCGTTACTTGAAGATGTCGACTTAGCTGGTGCTCGTGGTATTTTAGTAAATATTACTGCTGGCATGGATATTAGTATTGATGAGTTTGAAACTGTGGGTAATGCAGTTAAAGCTTTTGCGAGTGAAAATGCGACTGTGGTTGTTGGTGCTGTAATTGACCCTGAAATGACAGAAGAACTAAGAGTTACTGTTGTTGCTACGGGTATTGGTGCAGAAGCTAAACCAGATATTACGCTTGTAAATCCTACTCCTGTTGTTGAACCAAGAGTTGTTGGTGGTGATTATACTCCTACACCACAAGCAAATATGGCAGAAGAGCCTATTGCTATGACAGATAGTAATGTTCAAAAAGTAGCTCACGCAGATTTAGATAATTATTTAGATATTCCTGCATTTTTACGTAAGCAAGCTGATTAAATTGTAAATAATTAGAACGATGTGACTGGTTTACCCTAGTCAATAATGAGTCGTTAGGCATAAAGTAACAACTAAGTAATCATTAGTCATTTTGATTTTATTACCTATTTTTGTTATATTACGCCACTGAAAATTTACAGCTACTAAATCAGGCTGTTTGTTTGCAACATTATCTTAATTGTTTAGATAACTTTTAAGCATAATGTACAGAAACAAAAAGTAATTTATTTAAGTAAAAAGCGAGGCTGATATGATTAAGCAACGTACACTAAAATCAAGCGTTTCAACCGTAGGTGTTGGATTACATAAAGGTGAAAAGGTACAGGTTACTCTCCGTCCTGCCCCTGCAAACACCGGCGTAGTCTTTCGACGTATCGATCTTGATCCTGTGGTTGATATTAAAGCAACACCTGAAGCTGTGGGTGAAACAACGCTGTGTACCTGTTTGGTTAATGAACAGTCAGTAAAAATATCCACCGTTGAACATTTATTGTCAGCGGTAGCGGGCTTAGGTATTGATAATTTAATTGTTGATATTGATGCGCCTGAAATACCAATTATGGATGGTAGTGCTTTACCTTTCGTATATTTAATTCAATCTGTTGGTATTGAAACTCAAAATGCGGCAAAACGCTTTATTCGCATTAAAAAAGCAATTCGTGTTGAAGAAGGTGATAAGTGGGCGGAACTACTTCCTTATGAAGGTTTTAGAGTCAATTTTGCTATCGAATTTGAGCACCCAGTTGTTGCCAATACTTGTCAAACGATGAGTATGGACTTTTCTAGTCGCTCGTTTATTAAAGAGATTAGCCGAGCACGTACTTTTGGCTTTATGAAAGACATTGATTTTCTTCGTTCTCACAACTTAGCGTTAGGTGGTAGTTTAGAAAATGCGATTGTGTTGGATGAATACCGTATGCTTAATAAGAGTGAACTACGCTACGATGATGAATTTGTAAAACATAAGATACTTGATGCTATTGGTGATTTATATATGGGTAGCGCTAGTATATTGGGTGAATTAAATGCTTTTAAATCAGGCCACGGCTTAAATAACTTATTATTAAGAGAAGTTTTTAAACAAAAAGATTCTTGGGAATGGGTTACTTATGAAGGTGACAAAGCTGTTGCTCCGATAAAATATCAAGAGATTAATGCTTCTGCTTTTTAAATAGAAGTTAATTATTGAGTAAATAAAAACCGAGTACTAACTCGGTTTTTTTGTATTTAGCCTTTTATTTATTCACTTCGTTTAGCCGCTAGTTTTTGTAGTTTTTCTTTTAAACCTTTGGGGGCCTTTTCAGCAATATCTAATAAATGGGAAGCAGTTGTTGTTGAAATATTTTGAACCGAAATATTGGTGTTAGTCGTTTTAATCGCTTGATATGTTGTTTGATTAGGTGTTTGTCTGTGTCCTTGAGGATTCACCTTAATATCAATTTTAGTGAACCTTCCCTGCGTTTCATCGTTCAGTTGTTTACATATATTATTGCGTTCAAATTGTAATCTTTGTCCCCAAACAGGAGATTTTACCTCAATGATTAAAGTAGATTGAACAAAATTGGCAATATTGAACGCATCCTCTGGTAGGTCAGGGCATATTTGTCGTACAATGCTGGACAATAAATTCAAAGAGTTGGTTTTTTCTTTAATTTGTGCCAAAGTGCCTGTCGTCGAATTAAATAGCGTTGACATGTTCTTGGGAGCTTTTGGTCTTCGCGCCATAATGTTTAACCTGAATTTGAGCTACTGTAATTATTAAAGAATAAAGAAAATAAGTATGAGTTTAACACTACTATACCGTGGAAAGAATGTAAGATTTTCAATGCGCTTAAAAAAGCTGTATTGGCTTTCTGCTGTGCTAGTTTTTGCATTAGTGTCAGGGATCGTTGTTTATTTGGCTTTATCGACAAATGAACAACCTAAAAACCATGTTAATTATATGGCAAAGAAAAGCGTTGCTAATGCAGATACTCAAGCAAAAATAAAAACTTCGCCATTAAATAATACTGAAATAGATCATAGTGAGTTGAAAGACCAACAGTTAACAGTATTAACGATGAAACTGGCTGAATTACAAAGTCAGGTATTACGTTTGAATGCGTTAGGTGGCCGATTAGCCGATAATGCTAACATTCCTCAAAAAGAGTTTGATTTTCAAAAACTACCACCACGTGGCGGTCCTTCTGTAGTGAATAGTGAAATTAGTAGGAAATCTATTGCTCAGTTACTTGTTGATATAACAGAATTAGATAATTCACTAGATCATAAAGAAAATCAGCTAAATATGCTTGAATCTTTGACATTAGGGCACCATATAGAAAATACACGCTATTTATCTGGTCGACCTATCACTAAAGGTTGGTTGTCTTCTTATTTTGGTATACGTAAGGATCCCTTTAGCGGTAAACCATCAATGCACAAAGGTATTGATTTTGCCGGTAAGGAAGATGGCGACATTATTGCCACAGCGTCAGGTGTTGTAAGCTGGGCTGATGACCGTTATGGCTATGGTTTATTGATAGAATTAAATCATGGTGATGGCTTAAAAACACGTTACGGGCATAATAAAACATTATTGGTGAATGTTGGCGATGTAGTTAGTAAAGGCCAAGTAATAGCCCGTATGGGAAGCACAGGAAGATCAACAGGCCCTCATGTGCATTATGAAATTTTACGTAATGGTAAGCAAATTGATCCAATTAAGTTTGTTTATCGCAAAGCGAAGTAATAAATACAAAACACGTTGTTCAAATGTAATAAAATTGTAAACCTGTCTCTTATACACATCTCCGAGCCCACGAG
>CAJXUT010000087.1 GCA_913061365.1 uncultured Colwellia sp. | reverse complement strand
AAATAATTATTCATGAAGTATTACAAAGAATTGCTTATTTTTTTACTTAAGATCAACAGAAAAATATAATAAAATGTTATGCTATTGCTACCTTTAAATTCAGTGATGAATCTCTCTTGTTATTCGCGAATAAAAAACAACCCTTGCTGCTAATTTTGCTTGTTTATCTATGTAGTTTTAGTCAAAGTATTTTTGCTAAAGAATTTACAGTTACAGCTGAAGATAACCTGCAAGAAGTGCTCGATACTAGTCAAAATGGCGATATTATTACGCTAAGCACTGGGCAATATTTAGGTAATTTTGTCATTTCTAAGCAAATTACATTGCGTGGTGAGAAGGGCAGCATTATTGATGCACAAGGAAATGGACATGCACTTGTCTTAAAAAATGATCATATAACTCTTGATAAGCTCACTATCGTTAATTGGGGAAATGATTTAACTGAGCAAAACTCAGGCATATACTCCAACGAAAAAATTGATAATAGGAAAGTAATCGGTTTAGTTATTTCAAATAACATATTGTCCGGTGATGGTTTTGGTGTTTGGTTGAATCATGTTACTGAGGCCAAAATTTTCAATAATAATGTTGAAGGTAATACTAAATTACGATCTGCTGATCGAGGTAATGGTATTCAGGTTGCTAATGTAACCCATAGTCATGTTTATAATAATGAAACATATAAAACACGTGATGGTATTTATGTTATTTCCAGTCAAAATAATCTAATAGAAAACAATACTATGCATGATTTACGCTATGGTATTCATTACATGTACTCTTATGATAATACAGTCAAAGGTAATACGGCATACAGCACAAGAGCCGGTTATGCATTGATGAGTTCAAGACGACTCACTATTACTGATAATAAAACGACTGATAGTGAAGATTATGGTTTTTTACTAAACTTTATTACCCAGTCAACCTTCACTAATAATCATATTAAACAGGTTTGGACCAAGCCAGACAATAAGGTGTTAGGTCGTGATGGTAAAGGCTTATTTGTTTATAACTCAGGTTATAACACCCTAGAAAATAATATTGTAGATACTGCTGAAATTGGTATTCACCTAACTGCTGGTTCGGAAAAAATAAAAATTTACGGTAATAGTTTTATCAATAATCCAACTCAGGTTAAATACGTTTCAAATAAGAAACAAGAGTGGAGTAAAGATGGCCGTGGTAATTATTGGAGTAATTATTTAGGTTGGGATATGGATAATGATGGTGTGGGAGATGCTATTTTTGAACCCAATGATGGTATTGATAAATTAGTATGGCAATATCCTGAAATGAAAATGATCATGGACAGCCCTGCGATTTTAATTTTACGTTGGGTGCAAAAACAGTTTCCGGTATTAAAGCCACCCGGTGTAAAAGATAGTTATCCTTTGATGACACCACACTTTTCTGAAGAAAACTTAAAAAGAAAAAAATTCGCGATAGCTCGTGACTCAGTAACAGAGTCTTTGCAGGAAAAAAAATTATGAGTACCCCGTTAGTCTCACTAGTTGAGGCAAGTAAAACTTATGGTCAATTAGATGTCTTAAGTTCAATGACTATGTCATTGAATGAAGGTGAAGTACTTGGCTTGTTTGGTCATAATGGTGCCGGTAAAACGACCATGATGAAGCTGATCCTTGGTGTTATTTCTCCAACACAAGGAAAAGTAGAGGTTATGGGAGTGGCTCCTGATTCAAAAGAAGCATGGCACTGTCGTAGTAAAGTAGGCTATTTACCTGAAAATGTAAGCTTTTATGATCAGCTAACTGGATTAGAAGTACTTACTTACTTTGCAAAATTAAAAGGTTTCAGTAAGAAGCAGGCGATAGATTTATTAGAGCAAGTAGGTATTACCTATGCAATGAAACGCCAAGTCAAAACCTACTCAAAAGGTATGCGTCAACGTCTTGGTTTAGCGCAAGCTTTTATTGGTGAGCCAAAATTATTATTACTCGATGAACCAACAGTTGGCCTTGATCCTATTGCAACACGAGATTTCTATAAAACAGTTGACCAGCTAAAATCAAATGGCTCTAGTGTTATTTTATGTTCTCATGTTCTTCCTGGTGTAGAGCAACATATTGATCGAGCGATGATTTTATCTACAGGGCAATTATTAGCGATGGGTACGTTAAGTGAATTGCGTCAACAAGCTGATTTACCGGTTGTTATTAAACCTTCTGGCTTGAATGGTGAGGTGACACAGGATACGAAATTAAATGCCTTTTTATCTCAAAACGATCAGCATAGCTTATTAGTACCTGAGCAAGAAAAATTAGCAGTCATTAAACAGCTTATAGCCTTAGAAGGGCTTAATGATATTCATGTGGAGTCAGCAAATTTAGAGCAGGTATATCAACACTTCCTTGAAAAGCATGAGCTTCAGTTGCAGCAAAAAAATCAGGGAGCACAGCAATAATGAAACAAATTTTAACTGTTGCAAATAAAGAATTTCATGATGGTTTACGAAACCGTTGGTTAGTGTCAATTACGCTAATCTTTGCTTTATTATCTATTGGATTAACGTATTTTGGTGCTGCAGCATCTGGTGCTGTGGGCGTTACTTCGCTTTCAACAACGGTGGCAAGCTTAGCAAGTTTGGCTGTATTTTTAATTCCATTGATTGCTTTATTACTCAGCTACGATAGCTTTGTAGGCGAACAAGAAAGCGGTACTTTGTTACTACTGCTTACTTATCCTTTAAGCAAAAGTCAGTTATTAATAGGAAAATTTATAGGTCAGGGAAGTATCATCGCGCTTGCAACCTTAGTTGGTTTTGGTGCGTCTGCGGTATTGTTATATATCCAGTCAGGCGATATTAATATAGTAAGCGCCTTTAGTTTATTCATTGTTAGTGCAATATTGTTAGGGCTTAGTTTTACTGCTATTTCCTATTTGATTAGCCTTTCGGTAAGTGAAAAATCAAAAGCTGCAGGCTTTGCGTTAATTACTTGGTTTTTATTTGCACTTGCATTTGATTTAGCATTACTTGCTTTACTCGTAGGCGTAGAAGATGGTGTTACTCAACAAGGATTAACACAATTAATGATGCTTAATCCTACAGATATTTTCCGCTTAGTTAATCTTTCAGGGCTAGATAGTAGTGATGTAAACGGAGCGCTATCTGTGGCTATCAATGCCAGCTTATCGCAAACTCAGTTAATATCAGCATTACTTGCTTGGGTTGTTTTACCATTAACACTCGCTATTTTTATTTTTAAGAAAAAGACACTTTAATTCCTTTATGAGAATATTCACGATGAAACACTTTAAATCACTAACTTTCTTTGCCGTAATAACCGTTGCAATCACGTCGTTAATGTCATGTTCTGATAAAAATGAACAGCAACAAATGTTACATAAAGCGGTAGCAATTGAATCAGCTGATGAATGTCATTTATGCGGCATGTTAATAACCCGTTTTGATGGCCCAAAGGGTGAAGTATTTCGTAAAGAGTCAGGAGAGCAAGTTTTTAAATTTTGTTCCACACGTGATATGTTTAGTTACTATTTAGATCCTGAAAATAAACGTAATGTTGCGCAAATGTTAGTACATGACATGAGCAAAATGCCTTGGGGTAGTGAAGGTATTGATGATAAATATTTTATTGATGCTAAAGTTGCGTGGTATGTTGTAGGTTCAGAAAAAACAGGTGCAATGGGCGAAACTCTGGCTAGCTTTAGTCAACAAAATGATGCTCAAGCATTTGCCAAAGAATTTGGCGGCAAAGTAATAAGTTTTACAGATATAAACTATGATTCATTAATGTAGTGTATTTCTTTTCTACTTTATTGTTAAAACAGAACTTGCTAGGCTAAGGTAAGTTCTTTTTAACATTACATTTCATGCTTAAAGTCTTTTCAATACTATTAATATTTACTCTTCTCAGTGCTTGTTCAAGCAATCATAAAACTGGGGTAGTTTATCATGAGGGTTTTGACTTTTCTGAGGTTAAAAACTACAGCTTTTATCATCGAAATTCGGCTTTTACTGATAGCCAAAACCTCATTGACGCTCGTCGAAATGCCATTGAAATTGCGATAGAGCGAACCATGGAAAATAACAATTTTAATTACCTTGAACCTGAGCAAGCTGATGTTGTTGTGACCTATTATTTATTTGATGGGAACGTTAGGGAATATTCTGCGTACAATGAAGTGGTACGGTTTTGTATTCAATGTTTACGTGCGAGTACTTGGCAAACAGATAATCAATATTTAAGTCTTAAAAAAGGTAATTTAATTATAGATTTGGTTGATCCACATAGTAAACGCTCAGTTTGGCGCAGCGCATATCCATTAGGTATTAAAGCTAAAGATAACAGCGCAAAATTAAATGAAAAAACGCAACAAGCTGTTAATTTAATGCTGGCACTATTTCCTTAAGATATAAAGCTAGCTAATTAGCTTTTCGTGTATTTTCAAAGTTGAAGAATGAAATGATTAGCTGGATTCTTTTTGCTTAATACTATTAGTTAAGCAAAATGCTATTCAATATCTTCTCTACTGTTTATAATGCGTACCTTAAATAATTGCAATCAAACCGAGAAAACACCTATATGAACTTTCCTTCTGATGAAACTGGCCAGGTATTAGCAGAAATGCAGCAAGCAGGTATTGATCTTAGTATCTCCCATGATGTGGTTTTTTATCACTTATTTGAAAAACAAACACAAGCACAAGCAATGGCTGATTTTATAAGCCAAAATATGACTAATGTTAGTGTGAATCTACACCCCGATGAAACACCGAATGTTTGGGATGTTGATTGTACTGTTAAAATGATACCTAGCTATGAAGCTATTGTTAAACAAGAAACTGACTTTGAGCAACTGGCAGCTAAGTATTCTGGTTATAACGATGGCTGGGGAGTAGAAGCGTAAAGATTATGCTTGAATTTCAGCATATAAATTAATGCTTTTTATCTTTATCTGTTTTCTCTGTAATATGAAAAGCAGGTAAAGATACTTTCCAATAAATGCCTGCTAATCTTAATAACAGAGCGCCAGTAATAGCGACTATGGTTGCCTCATTTTCAGGCCAACCAAGTAAGTGAAATATCACAAATAACCCACCACCTAGTGTTGCTGCTAACGCATATATCTCTTGACGTAAAATCATTGGAATAACGTTACATAACACGTCACGAATCATACCTCCTGCAACACCTGTGATGGTTCCCATGACGATGGCAACAGGTAATGGCGATCCTAAAGTTAATGACTTTTGTGTGCCTAATACGGCAAATAATGCTAGACCTAATGCATCAGCAAGAAGTAGGAAGCGTTTAGGAATACGCTTAGGCTGTCTAACAAGCAAAATAGTAAGTAAAGCCGTGATTATAATAACATATAGATAAAAGGGCTGAACGACCCAAAAAACAGGTGTTTGTAGAATAACATCTCGTATAGTACCACCACCTATAGCGGTTACAGAGGCGAGTACAACAACACCAAAGGGATCAAGTTTATATCGGCCAGCCATTAATGCTCCAGATAAAGCAAATACGATGACGCCAAAAATGTCTAGCCAGTATAAAAAATCGCTCATAATTGTATTGCTATAGTTCTAGTGGACATTTTTACCTACAACAACAGGTAAGTCAGCCTTAAGCCAACCATTCATATCACCAGTTAAGTGACGTAAATTTTTAAAACCGTTTTCTGCTAGAATGTTTTCTGCAAATGCAGCACGACGGCCTGAACGACAATAAACCACGACAGTGTTATCTTTATATTGTGATAATTTATTTAAATTATCTGCAACTGTGTCATGACTCGTATTGATAGCACCTGAAACATGTCCATCTTCATATTCTTCTGCAGAACGAACATCAAGTACTACAATGTTATGATTGGCTGATTTAAGGGCTGATAATAATTCTTGTTGTGATATTTGTGGTGTCTCACTTGCGCATGCTAGCGTGGCAAACATGCTCAACGCTATGATGATAAGTTTTTTAATTGCAAACATAATTGATTTTCCAAAAGTAAATTAAAGTTTTGACTAGGTTAGTTTTAATACAAATCATGTCTTCTCTATTAAGTATAAAGGTTTTAAATGGTTTGTATTGCTATATATTAGCAAAAACTAATTCAAAGGTACAAGCGACAAATGTAATGAAAAATAAACTAAGATAAATAATACTTTTAATCTTATTACTTCCGTGAATTATATCGGTTACTTGTGGTTGCCTTGCTAGGTCGTTAAAACTGGTTTTTCGAAGTTTATACTTACCTTGGTTTTGATCATCATACATTGCAACACCACCCAATCTCACTTCTAAACTTAAAGCTAAGAGTAGTAGGGCAATATTATTGTTCAGTTGAAAAAACATCTGTCGACTCAGACGCCAAAATAATACGAAGTTTTTTCCTATATTGGTAAAAAGTAATAATAATGCAAAAACTCTTATTGGTAGCCATTGAATAATATTAATTAAGTGTTTGCTGTAAAGGCCAAAGTGGCTGAAATTGGCGAGTTTTGTATTCCAACAATAGTGCATCTCAAGCAGTAATCGATACATAATAGCGGCTAAAGGGCCTGCTAGTAGAAATATAATGGCAACCGCGTAACCTTGTTGTAAGGTGCGTAATAATTGCATTTCGATGCAGGTCTTACTTAATCCTATACTTGATAATTGCTCCGTCTCTCTCAACACCCAAGGTTTCAGCGTTTGTTTAGCAAAGTAAGTTTGTTTAGCTGCTAGTGATTGGGCGATAGTTTTATTGACGTTAGTTAAATTAAATGAACCTATTGCGACATAAAGCAGTAGTGCTTGCCATAAAATATTTACTTCAATGAAAGCTTCAAATAAATATAAAATGATGGCGATAGGTAATAAAGTGACTAAAATAGCGATGAATCCTGCAACGGTTTGTTGCTGTGCACTATTTGTTGATTTGTTGACCTTGTCATTTAGTTTTTGACAATAAAAATGAAAAAACCGTAATGGCTCATGAGGAATAAAATGACTGATTATTGCTTTACAAATTACTACTACGAAGAGTAATAATAAACTGTAACTAAAAGCAGAAAGAGAGGTGAAATCAGCCATTGGTGTATCCGTTGAGTTTTTAGTTAATCAAGCGTTTTGCCTTCAAGGGCGGTTAGCATATTAATAACTAGTTGAGATGAGTTAACTGATGCTGTTTCTAAGTATTCATCAAATGAAGTTGGTGATTCAATACCTGCAATATCTGATAAAGAGCGAATAATAACAAAAGGAATATCAAACTGATTACAGGTGTGTGCAATAGCAGCTCCTTCCATTTCAACAGCAGCCATTGTTGGGAAATTAGCTCGAGCTTTAGCGATATCATCCTCTTTTGTCATAAAGGTATCACCTGTAGTTATCAGACCAAGCATCGCATTAATATTGTCTAATTTTTCTATACCTTCCTGTGCAGCCTTTACTAAGGTTTGATGAGGAATAAATGCTGCTGGATTAGCAGGTAGTTGGCCAATTTCATATCCAAAAGCAGTGACATCAACATCGTGATACCTAACTTCAGAACTAACTACAATATCACCCACTTTCAATGAAGGATCAAAACCACCAGCAGAGCCAGTATTAACAACAAAGTCAGGCTTAAATTTATCAATAAGGATCGCTGTTGCTAAGGCCGAAGCTACTTTACCAATACCAGATTGTACGATTACAACGTCACTGTCATCAATTTGTCCTTGATAAAAACTATAACCTGCATGGCTAATTGTTTCACAGTTGGACAGTTTTGCTTTTAAAATGGCCACTTCTGGTTCCATGGCGCCAATAATACCTGCTTTCATTTTTTATCTTCTTTATTGTGTACTGAAATATGAAAGAATTATAACCTGACTCTAACTAAAAATCTTTAGAAGACTATGCTCTGTTGAGCTTTGAGGTTATTTTGTCGCTATTCGTTGAGTATATTTACAAGGAAAGTTTTCGGCATGTAGTTCCTCAGAACAATATACTTCTACATTGTTTAATAAACTCTAGCCATGTAGCGCCATAAAACAGACGATATAGCAGAAAAATAACGGTGAAATAATTATCAACTCAAGCTTGCTAGAAAGAAAAACCAGCTGAGTTGCTGGTTTTTTATGTTATTACTGGATAATGTTAATGAGGCAATGCTGTTAAAGATTGTCCTGATAATTGTGGTGTTAACTGTGCTTGGGCTGCAGAAGGGCTTAAAACGCCGGTGTTTTTTGTACGAGGTTTTACCATAGCTGCAGGAATAACAGCACCTTTCACTTTTGGTGACGGTTTGTAGTTACCCAATAAACGAGTATTAATACACGAACGAATTTCTTCTAATGTGTAATTAGCCTTAACTTTAATGCGAAGATGAGGAATCGATGCTGCTTCCAGTGCGCCGCTAACAAACCAATCTTTTTTTATTTTGTAGCCTTTACCCTGTGTATCAACTAAATCAATAGCCCCTAGTAATTTCATTGTGTGGCGATCACAAATAACAAAGTCTAAGTACTTTCCTTCGGCATTATTTACAGCGCTTTGGCTCGCTCTATCAGATACGCCATTACGAATGGTGACGATGTCTGCTAGCTTTACTCGATTAATTACTCGGTACTTTCCACCCATAGCTTGCTCAACTAGGTTTTGAAAGTTTTTTTCTGCGGAAGTGAAAATGACTTGTTTACTATCAAAAGGAAAAGGAAAACTGTTGTCGTTTAAACGGCTTGCCAAAACAGCAACAATTACAATTAAACTGATTAAAGCAAATAATATAAGTTCCATAAACATCTCCGGCTATTCAAATTCTTGACACTTTATGCTTCATGGCGCATAAAGAATTTAACTTAATATGGTTTAAGCAGAATTTATGCCAAAAATATGTTTGATGATGTTTAGTTTGAAATAACTTTCATGGAGGATAACAGCAGCTTGTAGAGATTATTAGCTGCTGTCTAGTTTACTATTGTGTTATTCGCTTGGATATTGTGCTTTTAGTGCAGCGTATAATTGTTGTTGAAAATCGCTAGCACTGGCATCTAAATCATTAACTAGTTCAGCTAATACTTCATTGTCTTCTTTACCATGCCAAATTTTGATATAGCTACCTTCTTTATAGCCATGATCTTGACGGAAAAAGTTGAGTGTATTTTTTCCAACATATTGACGAAATAACTCATTTAAATCCATATTCATAAGTGACATACAGTCGGCTAATGCTTTAGCATCAAAAGACTTATGTGTTACTGCGGCAGAAGCTAAATTCTCTAACGCTATTTTGAAATCATTTTCGGCGGTACCTTGATGTAACTCTTTTGCTAATTTTGTTGAAATACTATCAACAGAGTCACCTTTTACTAAGCGTAGGCTTAAACCAAAATGAAAGATATCAACTAACTCTAACTGTACTTGAGCAATATCAATTTCTTGATGTTTCCACCATTTCCAACCGTGATGATCTAGCATTTCAGCACATTCAACCCAAATGGCGCGGTACCATTCATAGCCATTTTCACGCCACGTTTCACTTACGCGGCTATTCATCGCATCTTGCATGGTTAGCATTTGATTGATTTGTTGCTGGGCAACAGATAAAGCAGTAGATAATTGTTCGCTCATTTTATTCTCTGATAGTTTAATCTAGACATCGTCATTTTGCCTAAGCAAAGCTCTACTGACAAGAAAAAATATAAAATAGTCAGCCCATAAACTATTTCTTGTATGTGAGCTGAATAAAATGAATTGTGTAGTGATATATTTCTAATTTTGGCTAAATAATTTCTTTCTGACCATAGCGCGATAATCTTTTGGCGTTAATGTGAGCTTTTGTTTAAATAAGCGTGTGAGGTGTCCTTGATCTTGATAACCCACATGATAAGAAATTTCTTGAATTGACAAGTTACTTGAAGCCAGTAACTCTTTTGCGGCTTCAATTCGCAACTTCTGCCAATACTCTGTGGCGCGTAATCCTGTTGCTAATTTAAACCGTCGGGAGAAAGATCGCTGACTTAAACCAAACTGTTGTGCTATTTCAGCTAAGCTCAACTCGCTACTTAAGTTTGTACGTAACCAAAATTGAATTTGAGCGATTAGTTCATCAGGATGCCTATCTACAGCACCTTCTAAATATCGTTGCTCTTCATATGGTTTTCGTATTTCATGAGAAAAATTACCTTCTACATTCTGTGCAGCAGCACGACCATAGGTTTGACCTATAATATGAACAATTATATCGGCTAAGGCATTCAAACTGGCTGCACAATATATTCGTTCAGATTGCGTGATGAAAAAATCTGGTTTTAACGCTACTTTGGGGTAGTCACGCTTAAATTGTTCAACGTAATGCCAGTGAGTTGTAGCGCTATGATTATCAAGCAAGCCTGATTCGGCAACAAAACAGACACCAGTTCCCACTGCCAGTAAAGTTGCCCCTTGTTGCCAACAGTAATTAATCCAAGAAATTAACTTTTTATGTTTTTTGAGAATAGGCCTAGGGTTTCGCCATAAACTTGGTATTAAGATGATGTCTGGAATATGGATATCTTCAATTGGCTGTGCATTTAATGAAATGTCAGGGGATAGCGTTAAACCAGCACGTGAACTAACGACATTACCTTCTTGGCTTATTAGCTGAGTTTTTAATACTTTTGCTGATTTATTATAACGATGAGCAAATGCTTCACCTGCTAACATCATCTCTAAGGGTAAGGTTAAACCCGTAGCTAATACATGCTCATATATTACTAAACCTAAGCGCAATTCATTTTCTTTAGAAGAAGGCATAAGAAAATACTTCTAATTATCTATTTTGGCCATTATGTCATATTTTGTGGCCGTTATGGCTTATTATTTTGTATTGCATAGTTTTACACTAGCATTATTAGATTTCTTCCTCATTTTGTTAAACTAGGTTTTTTCATGACTTCATCATTACCTGTAATTATCGGCATGGGCGGCATTAACGCTGCTGGCCGTACTTCTTTTCATCAAGGATTTCGCCGTATTGTTATTGATAAAATAACGGCTGAAGCTCGCCAAGAAACTTTTATTGGCCTAGCTAGTTTGATGAAATTAGTTTCTTATAAAGAACGGAAGTTAGTTGATCAACAAGGTGAAGAAATAATACCTAGTGATGTTGAAGCAAAGTTTGGTCAGCAAATTCTTGATGGCACATTGATTAGAAAAATTGAAAAAAATCATTTTGATCCTGATGCAACTCATTGGCATCAAAAAATGCATGTTGAGCCGGGCGATAATGCAATTTGTTTTACTTTACGCGCTAAAGAACTACCTAGCCCAGTACCTCAATCGTGGCAGGTGAATGATTTAGGTAATGGTAATGTGAGTGTTGAAATTCCAAATGAATTGACTATTTTTCATGATGCATATCGCGATAACCCAATTAAGGCTGCTGGGCAAATGCCTACAGGTTTTGAACCTGGTGCTCTTTATAATAGTCGTCATCAACCACGTGGATTACAAGCGACTATTTTTGCTGCTACAGATGCAATACGTTCAACGGGTATTGAATGGGATGCTATTTTAAATGAAATTAACCCTGACCAAGTAGGTACTTACTCCGCCTCTGTTGTAGGTCAAATGCATCAAGAAGGTTTAGGTGGTTTACTAAAAAGTCGTCTTTCAGGTTCAAGAGTTAGTACAAAACAGTTGGCATTAGGGTTAAATACTATGCCAACAGACTTCATTAACGCTTATGTTATTGGCAATGTTGGCACAACATCAACGTCTTCTGGAGCTTGTGCTACCTTTTTGTATAATTTGCGCTCTGCGGTACAAGATATTCAAGCAGGTCGAATTCGTGTTGCTGTTGTTGGCAGCTCTGATGCGCCAGTAACGCCTGAAGTTATTGAAGGGTTCGGCAACATGAGCGCGTTAGCCAACGAAGAAGGGCTGAAAAAATTAGATAATAGTGATACTGCTGATCATCGCCGTACTAGTCGACCATTTGGTGAAAACTGTGGCTTTACTATAGGCGAAGGTGCTCAGTGTATCGTGTTAATGGATGACGCATTAGCGATAAAAATGGGCGCAAAAGTAATGGGCTCTGTTGCCGATGTTTTTGTTAATGCTGATGGTTATAAAAAATCGATTACAGCTCCTGGTCCAGGTAATTATATTACTATGGCAAAATCAGTTGCCTTAGTTCAAAAAGTATTAGGTAAAGAGTCACTACAACAACGTAGCTTTATTTTGGCTCATGGGTCAAGTACACCACAAAATCGTGTTACAGAGTCTTTAATATATGATCGTATTGCGACAAGCTTTGATATTAATAACTGGCCAGTTGCAGCACCAAAAGCATTTGTTGGACATACAATTGGTCCAGCTAGTGGCGATCAAATGGCAATGGCATTAGGCGTTTTTAATGACAATATAATGCCTGGTGTAACGACTATTGATAAAGTCGCTGATGATGTTCATAACGATCGTTTAAATATTGCTACAGATCATTGGAGCTGTGGTGATATGGATGTTGCTTTCATCAACTCTAAAGGCTTTGGTGGTAATAACGCTACTGCTGCTGTATTTTCACCTAAAGTAACGTTAACTATGATGGCTAAACGTTACAGTGAACAAGAAATGAATGAGTATCAGCAAAAGTTATCACTTGTAGAACAAGCTCAAGAGGATTATCGCCTACGTGCTAATCAAGGTGAGTTTGATGTTATCTATAAGTTTGGTAAAGGGTTGTTAGATGAGGCAGCTATTGAAATTAATAATGATAGCTTAAGTTTTGCTGAATTTAAGTACGCTATTGATTTGCCTTCAGAGAACCCATTTGCTGATATGGTGTAAACGGGCAGTTTACTAAGCACGTTTTAGAAATAATAAAAAAGGCAGCTTCAATTGAAGCTGCCTTTTTTCTTGAATATCGACGTTATTATTGCGCTATTTTTACTCGAATTCTATTTTTTGCAACTCTTGTTTCATGTAAAGCAGAAATTGCAGATTCAGCTGCTTTATCATCAGGCATTTCAACAAAAGCAAAGCCTTTTGATTTACCTGTTTCTTTATCTAAAACCAAATCACATTCTGTAACAGAGCCGTGATTGGCGAACAAGGTACGAATTTCTTGTTCCGTTGTTGAGCGTGATAGGTTGCGAACTAGAAGTTTCATAATGGGCCATGTAGTAATTAATTATTGCGAACTGAATTGTCTCATATATTTGCAATAGACTAAATTATTTTGTCCCTTTTAATCAGTTATTCATTATCGGAGGATTAAATTAACGATAGTGTATAAAAACTGTTTACTTTTTAGTCTTATACTTATATAGTCTCGCCGTTATATACTCTCCTCTCGTTTATTTAACTGATTATCTTCTATGATAATCCATGTTTTGCCTTTCCCTTTCACAGTCAGTCATTACTCAAATTATTCATGCGTTTCAACGCAAATTTAAAAGAGTTCAATTATGTCTTATACCTATCAAGGTACGATTTATTCAATTAAATCACCAATAAGCTCCATTTCAGTTAACAAGCATAACATTGCTGTTACCGACCAAAATGGTTCTAAGTTAATTAAATTTACCAACGTTACCGATTCAAAACGTTTTTTAGCGTGGGTTTATAAAATTTAGTTAAATAGCCAAATCACTTCAGCATACAAACTTGTAAGTTGAAGTGATTTAACAACAAACTAGCTGTACTATTTTTATTACTTAAATTCACTTTCTTTAAAAAATATGGGTTAATTGACTTAATCAATGCTTTTTTTAAGTGACTTAGCAATATTCGCTTGTCTCGCGTCCATTAAGTTTTGAATATTATTCGCATCTTCATATCTGTCTCTTATACACATCTGACGCTGCCGACGAAGAGGATAG
>CAJXUT010000086.1 GCA_913061365.1 uncultured Colwellia sp. | reverse complement strand
TTCTTTAATTGTTTTTCACTGTACTCTAACTTTTTATAATCTTTACCCGCAGCATCAGCAAGCTCTGCAGGCATATAGTTTTCATCATGCTTGGCTAATACTTCACTGGCTTCCACATATAACTCACCAGATGAGCCACGTGTTAATGTACCATTAGCAACAATACCTTGTCCTTCACGGAATAAATCAGGCAAAATACCTTCGTAATGAACACTGATCATAGGATCACTATCATTAAAAACGATTGGCATTTTCATATCTGATAAGCTAAATGACACCTTTAAATTTTCTGGATTACGTTTAACAGTATTAGGTACTACTAATCCGCCAATTCTAATACGTTGGCCAACTTGAGGCTTAATACCTGAATCTTTTTTCCCTTGGGTGATTTCAGCAGGCGTATAGAATAAATCTATATTCTGGCTTAATGCATAAAGTACTAAGCCCGCAACAACGGCTATACCAACTAAAACTGAACCAACAATAGTTAAACGTTTTTTACGACGTGGATTCATTCTGTAACCTCTTCAGACTGTGATGTTTTTAACTGTTTTTCTTTACTATCGCGCTGTTTACGTACTTGGCGAAGTTTGTCTTCTCTTAATTTACGTTGAGCAATATTTTTAATAACTCTTTTATGACTTGTAACGGAAGTTATCGTTAGAACAATGAGTAATGCCGCGGCAACACCATAGGATAACCAGACATAAAAGCCGTATCCACCCATGTCAATAAAAGCACTAAAGCTATCAAACATCATTGGCTTTCTCCTGAGCTAATTGTTGAGAAACTAAGGTTCTGACCCAAGGTCTAATACTGTTTCTTGCTAAAATCTCACTGCGAAAACGGATACAAATAATAACGCTAACCAGTAGAATAAAACCTAGGAAACAGAATAAAAATGGCCATAGCATATCAACAGACATTGAGGGTTTACCCAGCTTACTAACTGTAGAACCCTGATGTAAAGTGTTCCACCATTCTACAGAGTACTTAATAATAGGTAAGTTAATTACGCCAACCAAGGTTAATATACCAGCAGCTTTTCCTGCCAAGTTTTTGTCTTCAAAAGCGTTATGTAAAGCAATTACCCCTAAATATAAGAATAATAAAATAAGTTCTGAGGTTAATCGAGCATCCCATATCCACCAAGTACCCCACATAGGTTTACCCCATGCAGCACCGGTAAAAAGTGCTATCGCTGTAAAGGTTGCTCCTACTGGTGCCATTGCAGCGGCAGAAGCATCAGATAATTTAAACTGCCATACTAAGCTGGTAAAAGCAGCAATTGCCATACCAAAATAAATGCCCATAGAAAGTGATGCAGCAGGAACATGAATGTAAAAAATACGAAAGCTATCACCTTGTTGGTAGTCAGCAGGTGCAAAGGCTAAAGCCCATATTAACCCTATAGATAATAGTAGTGCGGCTAAGGCACTTAACCAAGGAATTATCTTTCCTGCAAAGTGATAAGACACTTCTGGATTTGCGTAAGGGTGTAACCATTTCCACATAGTCTATGTTCTCTAATTAATTTGTACTGACTTTCAACGCAGCACCAACAGCAAAAGGAGCTAACGTTAATGAACCAAAAAATAGCGCTGCAATTATAGCAAGTTGACCACTATAAGGTAAACCGAGTGATGCCGTATCTATAGCGCTAGTAGCAAAAATTAAGACTGGTATATATAAAGGCAATACCAATAAGCTTAATAATACACCACCTTTTTTAATGCCAACAGTTAAGGCTACGCCGATAGCGCCAAGTAAGCTTAATACTGGGGTACCAAGTAATAGCGTTAAAATTAAAGCGGTATAGCTTTGTTCATTTAAATGTAATAGTACAGCTAATAATGGGGCGATTAAAATGAGTGGTAAACCAGTAATTAACCAATGAGCAACAATTTTCGCTAGCACCAAGATAAAAACAGGGTGTGGGCTTAATAACATTTGCTCTAAAGAGCCATCACTATGATCAGATTTAAACAATCGGTCTAAAGATAATAGTGTTGATAAAAGTGCGGCAACCCAAATAATACCAGGTGCTATTCTACTTAATGTTTGCGCTTCAGGGCCTATACCTAAAGGAAATAAAGTGACAACAATAACAAAAAATAACAACGGATTGATAATGTCATCTTTGTGACGCATGGCAATAGTTAAGTCGCGTTTAAGCACTAAAGAAAAAACAGCACGATAAGATAAATTTGCTACTGACATGCTATATTCGACTCTTTTCTAAAGTTAAACTTAGGTATTTATTATTCATAACTTACTATTCACCCATATAATCTAAAGTGATTTTTCTTACTTGCGAAGGTGAAAAGGTAAGTAAGTCTTGGTGAGTCGTTAAAATAACACAGCCACCTTGCTTAATATGTTCTTTAAATAATTGTTCTAATGAATGAACACCTTGTTTATCTATTGCAGTAAAGGGTTCATCTAAAATCCAAATTTTGGCACTTGATTTATATAATCTTGCTAATGAGATGCGTCGATGTTGGCCTGCACTTAAATGAGATGCCAAACTGTCTTCAAAGCCGGCTAAATTCACTAAAGATAAAGTTTCTTCTATTTCATCTGCGTTATTATGTAAACCGTGCAAAGTAAGGTTAAAGTTTAAGTTTTCTTCTGCGCTCATTTCACCTTTTACACCGGGTAAATGTCCCAAATAAAGTAGATTTTGGTGAAACTCTTCGCGAGATTGAGTAATTAACTGTTTTTTGTAATAAATCTCACCTTCATAAGGCTGAGATAAACCCGCTAAAATACGTAATAAACTGGTTTTTCCTGAGCCGTTTGGCCCTTCAACTTGAACAATATCACCTGCACTAATTTCAAAAGCTAATTGATCAAACAGTAAACGTTCTTCGCGAATACACGTAAGATTAGAGGCACTGATTAAAGCAGATTCAGTATTGGCTGCTAAATTGACTGACAAGGGAAATATATACTCTTTAACATGTTGAAATTATCTGACAAAGTCTAACCTATGTTCTTAAGCTTTATTTTGATGCAGATCGTTTTTTGATTTGGATCGTGTCATTACATTGCGCAATATCATACCATAGCTCTATTAAAATCGAATAATAAATACGATGAGTAAAATTGTAACATTAAGAAACAATTGTCTTCGCAATAAGCCTGAACTTAGCTAAAAATGTGCTAGAATTGCGCCACTATTTTTAGCTTGATGTTTTTTTATTCATATTGAGAAGAATAGAAAAAGCTAAAATCGTATTAAGAGTAAACGGAGAAATAAATGAATCCTGACGTGGTACCTCAAATATTACCTCATCTGCTGCCTGAACTTGGTCACCTAGCTTTGGTTATTGCTTTTGCTTTTGCCATGTGTTTAAGCATAGTACCTTTACTTGGTGTACATAGTTCACAAACTAAGTTGATGAGTTATGCTAAGCCTCTTACCTTTGGTATGTTTATTTTTACTGGAATTAGTATCTGTATTTTAGCTTACAGCTTTGTACTTGATGACTTTTCTATTAAATATATTGCTAGCCATTCAAACAGTCATTTGCCTTATTATTTTAAAATAAGTGCTGTTTGGGGAGGACATGAAGGTTCATTATTGTTGTGGGTTTTTTCTTTAACCGCATGGACAATGGCTGTTGCATCGTTTTCAAAAAATGTTGAGCAAGAGTTTATTGCACGTGTGTTAGCCGTCATGGGAATGATTGCTGTTGGTTTTATTGCCTTTACTCTACTTACTTCTAATCCTTTTGAGCGCCTTTGGCCTAATGTGCCTATGGAAGGGCGTGATTTAAATCCGTTATTACAAGATGTTGGTTTAATTATTCATCCTCCATTATTGTACCTAGGTTATGTTGGTTTTGCCGTTGCTTTTGCTTTTGCGGTTGCCGCGTTAATGTCAGGTAAAATGGATGCTGCTTGGGCTCGTTGGTCACGTCCATGGACTGTTGGTGCTTGGATGTTTCTTACTTTAGGTATTGCGCTAGGTAGTTGGTGGGCATACTACGAACTTGGCTGGGGCGGATGGTGGTTCTGGGATCCTGTTGAAAATGCTTCTTTTATGCCTTGGCTTGTGGGTACTGCGTTAATTCATTCATTAGCAGTAACAGAAAAACGTGGAACATTTAGAAACTGGACAGTATTACTGGCAATATTTGCTTTTAGTTTAAGTTTGTTAGGCACATTTTTAGTACGTTCTGGCGTCATTACGTCGGTGCATTCTTTCGCTGCTGATCCTTCTCGCGGTATCTTTATTCTATTTATTTTAGCGATAGCAGTTGGTGGTTCACTGACGTTGTATGCTTTTAGAGCAAGTAATGTGGCTAGCTTTAGTCGATTTGCTCTGTATTCTCGTGAAACTGCATTACTTTTATGTAATATCATTTTAGTTGTATCTGCAACTACCGTGCTGTTAGGAACTTTATATCCTTTACTTGTTGATGCGTTAGGTTATGGAAAAATATCTGTAGGACCGCCGTACTTTAATGCTGTATTTGTTCCAATAATGAGTGTGTTATTTTTAATTATGGGAATAGGGCCTCTTATTCGCTGGAAAAAAGCTAAAAAAGGTGAGCTTCGTAAGCAGTTAGTTCAACCTTCAGTACTTAGTATAGTTTTTGGTTTGTTATTTCCGTTTCTTTATGCCGGTGAATTTAATGCCTTGGTTGCTATGGGGATAACTTTAGCATCATGGGTTTTCTTAGTTGTTATTAAAGATTTAGTAAACCAATATCGCATTAGATCATCACTGGGCTTAAGTCAGTGGGGAATGACTATAGCGCATGCTGGTATTGCCGTTACTATTGTGGGCGTTACACTGGTTTCAAGTTATGAAAGTGAAACTAACGTAAAAATGGCGGTAAATGAAAGTGTAGTCATATCAGGTTACCAAATAGAGTTTAATGGAATTAAACATGTTGAAGGACCAAACTATAGTGCTGAGCAAGGACAAATTAATGTGTATAACGTTAATGATGGTAGTGAGAACAGCTTTGTAACCTTATTAAAGCCTGAACGTCGTGCTTATAGAGTGCAAACAATGGGAATGACTGAAGCGGGCATTGATCCAGGTTTGTTTAGAGATATCTATGTTGCTTTGGGTGATCCTCTTGATGATGGTGCTTGGGCTATTCGTGTTCACTATAAACCTTTTGTTCGTTGGATTTGGCTTGGCGCTATTTTTATGGCTATTGGCGGCATTTTAGCCATGATGGATAAACGCTATCGTGTTGCTAAAAAAGGCAAAAATATGGCAAGTACAGCAAATGATAAAAATAGTATTAGTAATAGCAAACCAGTTTCGGAGTTGTCATAGTGAATAAAGTTATTCGTTTTTTACCACTTATTTTAGTTCTAGCGTTAGGTGTTGTACTTTATCGTGGTTTATCTTTAAATCCACAAGATATGCCATCAGCACTTGTTGGCAAAACGATGCCTGAATTTTCGTTATTAACGTTAAATGATGAAACTAGAACAGTAACTAATGCTGACTTAGTGGGTGATATTGTTTTACTAAATGTATGGGCTACATGGTGTCCAACGTGTAAATATGAACATCCTTATTTACTAGAGTTAGCGAATAATGAGCAATTAAAGCCTCATGTAAAACTGTATGGAATAAACTATAAAGACGAACGTTTAGCAGCGCAAAAATGGTTGCAGCATTATGAAGATCCTTATCATTTTTCTATTTTTGATGAGCAGGGTACATTAGGCTTAGATCTTGGTGTATTCGGTGCGCCCGAAACTTTTGTTATGGATCATCATGGCATTATTCGCAAACGCTTTGCAGGTGCTATTGATACTCGCGTATGGCGTAAAGAGTTTGAACCGCTCATAAAACAGTTAATTCTAGAAAAGCAGCAGGGTAAATAAACATGTTAAATAGAGTGTTATTCATTGTAGCCTTGGCTGTTAGCTGCTTCTTTATGGCTAGTGTCGCTACCGCAAGCCCAGTCGAAACATTTGAATTTAGAGATGAAGTAACTAAAGTACGCTTTCAAGCTTTAAGTAAAGAGTTACGTTGCCCTAAATGTCAAAACCAAAACTTGGCTGATTCTAACTCGGCCATTGCTATTGATTTACGCCGTGAACTTTACGAGTTATTGCAACAAGGTAAAGCTGATAGCGAAATAATTGATTTTATGGTTTCTCGTTATGGCGAGTTTGTTTTATATCGTCCTCGTGTTTCAAGTGTGACTTATATCCTTTGGTTTGGCCCTGCTTTATTAATTTTAATTGGCGTTATTGTGGTGATTTTCATTTTACGAAAAAAACCTGCTGCTAAAGTAGATCTTGCATTAAATGCGAAGCAGCAAGATAAGCTAAATCAATTACTACAAAGCGATAAAGAAAACGCTAACCAAAAATCAAATAACGATAAAAAAGATAAAGAGTAGTTACCCCTTATGGAAATAGTATTAATTGTCCTTGTTTTTATTGCCATGCTTTTGTATATCGTTTGGTTACCTTTTTTTAAAAGCTTACGAACAGGTGAAAATAGCAACGCTGCTTCAGAAAGCGCTAAAGCGAATTTACGTGATGAAACCAATGTTGAACTTTATAAAGAACATAAAGCTGAGATTGAGAAAGATTTTAGTGATGGCGGTATTGACGAAGAAAACTATCAATATTTATTAGCTGAACTTGATAATAGTTTGTTGCAAGATATTGATGCAGCTGAAAAAGAGTCAAAAGTTGTTGTAAGTAATAAGAGCATTAGTGTGTTGTGGCCTTTATTTTTGTCTTTATTTATTATTGCTTTCTCTATTGCACTGTATATAAAGCAAGGCACATTAACAGCATTATTGACAACACCAAATGTTGAACATGCAACGCAACAAGAGCAAATGTCAGAAGAGCAAAGAGCGCAAGTTCAACAAGAGCAAATACTAGATTATATTAAGAAATTACAGCAGCATTTAGAGGCAAATGAAGATGATGCTGAAGCTTGGTATAACTTAGGACAGACACTTGTAAGTGCAGGTGAGTTTAATATGGCAATATCAGCATACAAGCAAGTGATCCGTATTGAAGGTGAACAAGCTGATTTATTAGGTGCCATTGCACAAGCTCATTACTACAGTAAAAACCAAAAAATTGACGAACAAGTACAAAGCTTTATTGATAGAGCATTGGCATTAGATATCAACGATCCATCAACTAATATATTACTTGGAATGCACAACTTTATAAGCAAAGAATATGAAAAAGCGATCGAACATTGGCAACGTGTGATTGATGCTAAAAGACAAGGGGTTAATTCAAGTGCATTGCAAGAAGCGGTTGATGAAGCTAAAAGTCGTCTCGGCATACCTAAAGAAAAGAGTAATAGCGTAGTTCAGGCAATCACTGAAGGGCCAAAACTAAGTGTTCATGTTAGTTTGTCAGATACGGTTAACGAGCAATTAGCTCAAGGGGAAGACAGAGTTGTATTTGTTTATGCCATCCCAACTGATGGACAACGTATGCCATTAGCTGCTGTAAAATTAATGGCCAGTGATTTGCCTAAAGTTATTGCTTTAACTAATGAAAGTGCCATGTCACCAGCAAGTAATCTAAGTAGCGTTAGCAATGTAAATATATACGCTATTGTATCTAAATCTGGTGGTGTAGGAATAAAACCGGGTGATTTTAAAGCTGAGATTCAAAATATTCCAGTGGATAAAACAGAGACAATTAACCTAATTGTTGATAGCTTCGTAGAATAGTTTTTAGCGATAAATGCTTTGAACAATGAGAGTTTATAAGGGAACAGTAATAGATGAAGTCACGTTTTAGTGCAAAAAAAAATGACGCTAATCCGCGCAGTATAAGTAACGCAACGGAGAAAGTTGGCGTATTATTAACAAATTTAGGATCACCTAGCGAGCCAACAACGACGGCAGTACGTGATTACTTACGTGAGTTTTTATCTGATCCACGAGTTGTAGAAATACCGCGTGTGATTTGGATGTTAATTCTCCATGGAATCGTTTTACGTTTTCGTCCTAAAAAGTCAGCTAAACTTTATCAAAGTGTTTGGACAGAGCATGGTGCACCTTTATTGGTTATTAGCCGAGCTCAACAACAAAAAGTAGCGGACCAAATACAGCAGCAATACGGTGATGATGTCATCGTTGATGTAGCAATGCGCTATGGTGAACCGTCAATAAGTAATGTATTACAAAAGTTTCAACAACAAGGCGTGGATAAGCTCATCGTATTGCCTTTGTATCCGCAATATGCAGGCCCAACAACGGCTTCTACTTTTGATGCTGTTAGTAAAGAATTACAGAAATGGCGATATGTACCAAGCGTTAACTTTATTAATACTTACCATAACAACCCTTTGTATATAAAAGCGTTAGCAAACTCTGTTAGTGAACATGTGGCTGAAAAAGGGATACCTGATAAGTTAGTACTTTCTTATCACGGCATGCCAGAGCAATTTTATCAATGGGGTGATCCTTATTATGAGTTTTGTAAGATAACTACCGAATTGCTAAAAGAAGAGTTAATAGCACGTGCTTCAGGTTTAACAGATGATAGCTTTGTGATGACATTTCAATCACGATTCGGTAAAGCAAAATGGTTACAACCATATACGGATGAAACTCTTGCTTCATTAGCCAAAGGAAGCAGCAAGCATATTGCTATTATTAGTCCTGCTTTTAGTGCTGATTGTTTAGAAACATTAGAAGAATTAGAAAGTGAAAATCGTGAAATATTTATGGATGCAGGTGGGGAGCAGTACCATTACATTGGTGCTTTGAACGATCGTGACGATCATATCTCTGCACTTCTTAATATACTAACGCCTCTTTTAAGTGATAAACAAAGCTAAGTAAATACATCGTAAAATATTTCATTATATTGTAAGTATATTTTTCGGTGTTACCTATCAATCACCTAACGCAAGTCAATATTACACTGTATATTGACTTACTGTGTAAATACACAGTAAAATATTGTGATGAGTACTTTGTCACATAAAAACACCCGTGTAAAAAAGATAATCCATGTTGACATGGATTGCTTTTATGCTGCTGTTGAAATGAGAGACTTTCCTGAGTATCGAAATATCCCATTAGCTGTTGGTGGAGATGGGCCTCGAAGTGTACTTTGTACTTGTAATTATATTGCTCGTAATTTTGGTATTCGCTCTGCTATGTCAGCAATTAAAGCTAAGCAGCTTTGCCCAGAATTAAAAATTGTACATGGACGCATGGCTGTTTATAAGGAAGTTTCTAATCATATCCGAGAAATATTTTCTCGCTATACCGACTTGATTGAACCGCTTTCTCTTGATGAAGCGTACCTTGATGTATCTAACACCACAAAGTGTCAGGGTAGTGCTACCTTAATTGCAGAGCAAATTCGCGCTGATATATACAACGAATTAAATTTAACTGCATCGGCAGGTATTGCTCCAAATAAGTTTATTGCCAAAATTGCTAGTGATGAGAATAAGCCAAACGGACAGTGTGTTATACCGCCAGATAAAGTCCCTAGTTTTGTCGATAAGCTTTCCTTAAAAAAGATTCCCGGTATAGGCCCTAAAACCTTCCAAAAATTGCAACAAGCAGGCTTCTCAAATTGCAGTGATGTAAGAGCCAGCTCTATTGCCAATTTAACGCCAATAGTTGGTAAATTTGCTAGTAGTTTGTTTCAAAAAGCTCATGGTATTGATCATCGTGAACTTGAAGTAAGTAGACAACGTAAATCATTAGCTATTGAAACAACGTTAGCATTAGATATTTACACTGAAAAAGAATGCTTAGTAGTAGTTGAACAATTATTACCTAAGCTATTAATACGTTTAGCTAAAGTGAATAATCTTAAAGTAATTCGTCAAGGCATTAAGCTTAAATTTAATGATTTTACCCAAACAACTGTTGAACAACAAAGCAATATACCTGATCAAAACACCTATAAAACACTATTAACGAAAGCGCATATAAGGGCTGTCAAAAATGGTAAACAACGTGGTATCAGGTTGGTGGGATTAACACTTGGGTTTGCAGAGCCTCAAATTGATTCCCATCAAGGTGAACAACAGATGGAACTACCTCACTTTTAGCCATCATTTAAGTCAAAAAATATCGTATTGCGGATTCTCCTGCTGTCCCAATTAATGTTATATTGAGCATGATTATTAAACAGAAACCTGTTTGCTTAAGAATCAGTGAATTATTGCAGGAAAATTGCGAAATTGATTGGTATCTTCAAGTAGAGCTTGCGTATAATAAGTGCTTTGGTAAAAGTGCCTAAGAAAAGTAAGCCAACCATTATGATTTATACAGCACCGATTACTTTCATACATTGAAACTATTACGGTGATAATAACTTTCACTAGTAACTAACCGTTGAACAAACAGATTGATTAAGGTTCCCATGATTAAAAGCACCGCTGAAGTACGTCAGGCATTTTTAGATTTTTTTGCCACGAAACAACATCAAATAGTTAAAAGTAGTTCATTAGTTCCGGGCAATGATGCCACTTTACTTTTTACCAATGCCGGTATGGTGCCTTTTAAGGATGTATTTTTAGGTGCTGAAAAACGTAGTTATACACGTGCTACATCTGCACAGCGTTGTGTTCGTGCGGGTGGCAAGCATAATGATTTAGAAAATGTTGGCTATACTGCACGTCATCATACTTTTTTTGAAATGCTTGGAAACTTTAGCTTTGGTGATTACTTTAAAGAAGATGCCATACGCTTTGCGTGGGAATTTTTAACAGGTGTTTTAGGTTTACCAAAAGAAAAATTATTAGTTACCATTTATGAAAGTGATGAAGAAGCATTTTCTTTTTGGAAAAATGAAATTGGTATTCCAGAAGATAAAATCATTAGAATTGGCGATAAATCACCAGATAAAAAGTTTGATTCTGATAATTTTTGGTCAATGGGTGATACTGGGCCATGTGGTCCTTGTTCTGAAATATTTTATGATCACGGTGCAGATATTTGGGGTGGCCCTCCAGGTTCTCCTGAAGAAGATGGTGACCGTTTCATTGAAATTTGGAACATTGTATTTATGCAATTTAATCGCCAAGCTGATGGTGAGATGCAACCATTACCAAACCCGTCTATCGATACAGGTATGGGTTTAGAGCGTATTTCAGCAATTATGCAAAATGTACACAGTAACTATGAAATTGATCTTTTCCAAGCATTAATAAAAGATACGGCTAACTTACTTGAGTGTAACGATTTAGATAATAAATCATTACGTGTTATTAGTGACCATATTCGTTCATGTAGCTTTTTAATTGTGGATGGTGTTGTGCCATCAAATGAAGGTCGTGGTTATGTACTACGCCGCATTATTCGCCGTGCAATTCGCCACGGTCATAAACTAGAAGCTAAAGGTCACTTCTTTCATAAATTAGTAAGCTCACTAGTTGAGCAAATGGGTGAAGCTTACCCTGAGTTGGTTCAACAGCAACCAATTATTGAAAAGCTATTAAGAATTGAAGAAGAACAATTTGGTCGTACTTTAGATCGCGGTATGATTTTACTTGAAGACATTTTAGCTAATTTAGATGGCGATACTATCAAGGGCGATGATGTCTTTAAATTGTATGACACTTATGGTTTTCCAGCTGATTTAACGGCAGATATTGCACGTGAACGTCAATTAAATATTGATCATAATGGTTTTGATATAGCGATGGGATTACAACGAGAACGAGCTCAGCAAGCTAGCCAGTTTGGTACTGACTATAACCAACAATTAAAATCAGATCATAAAACTGGATTTAAAGGCTATGGTAGCAACTCTTATTCAGCAACCATTGTAGAGCTATTTAATAGTAATGAAGCTGTTAGCCAATTAAATGCAGGCGAGCAAGGATTGGTGATTTTAGATAATACTCCTTTCTATGCTGAATCTGGCGGACAAGTAGGTGATTCAGGTTTATTACACCTTGATGGTGGCGTGTTTGAAGTAAAAGATACCATTAAATTAGGCAATGCATACGCCCATAGTGGCATCGCTCGTACTGATGTTGGTTTAAATCGACGCGTTAAAGCGGAAATTGATATTGAGCGTCGTGCTGCTATTGTTAAAAACCATACCGCAACTCATATTTTACATGCTGCATTACGTAAAGTATTAGGTGAGCATGTAACTCAAAAAGGTTCATTGTGTGATAGTGAGAAGCTTCGCTTTGATTTCTCTCATTTTGAAGGCTTAACTGAGCAGGAAT
Source organism: uncultured Colwellia sp. (assembly GCA_913061365.1). Taxonomy (GTDB): domain Bacteria; phylum Pseudomonadota; class Gammaproteobacteria; order Enterobacterales; family Alteromonadaceae; genus Colwellia. The sequence continues at coordinate 1,704 of CAJXUT010000086.1, read as the reverse complement.
TAAAATCAGTAGAACAAATTGTTAATGATGAAATTCGTCGTAATCATCTTCGTGAAACGGAATTAATGTATATAGAAGATGCCAAAGAAAAAGGTGCAATGGCACTGTTTGGTGAAAAATACGATGATGAAGTTCGAGTTGTTACATTAGGTGATTTTTCTACTGAATTGTGTGGTGGTGTTCATGTTGAACGTACAGGTGATATTGGTTTATTAAAAATTGTATCTGAATCAGGCATTGCCGCAGGTGTTCGTCGAATAGAAGCGGTCACAGCAACATGTGCATTAGCTTATGTTAATGATCAAAGCTTAACGTTAACGAAAGTTGCAAGTTTAGTTAAATCTGATGTAGCAAACGTTGGTAATAAAGTTGAACAATTAATTGCACGCTCTAAGCAATTAGAGAAAGAGATCAGTACTCTTAAACAAGCTCTTGCAGCACAAGCGGGTTCAGATTTAATAAACTCTGCTATTGAAATTAACGGTATAAAGGTACTTATTGCTGATTTAGATGGCGTTGAAAGTAAATCATTACGTGGCATGGTAGATGAACTTAAAAATAAAATGCAATCAGGTATTATTATGTTAGCTACAGCCAACGACAATAAAGTTGGTTTAATTGCAGGTGTAACCAAAGATCTAATAGGGCAAGTGAAAGCCGGCGAATTAGTTAATATGGTTGCACAACAAGTTGGCGGTAAAGGTGGTGGTAGACCTGATATGGCACAAGCAGGTGGTACTCAACCTGAAAACATAACTAGCGCACTTGCATCAGTGCAGCCATGGTTAGCAGAAAAGCTCGCTTAATAAGCTTATAATGCTTCAAATTTTAAAGGTCGCTTGATTGTAATTAAGCGGCCTTTTTTTATTTCAATATTTTTTAGTTCTATTTTGTTCAAAAATAATAAAATAGAATAAGAAAATATCTTTAAATTTTGACTAAAGTCAATATGTTTTTGATAGAATAGGGAATACTTTAATCAAGTATGACGTATTGGAACGGAATACTGATTAAAAGGTGGATTTTTTCATAATATTAACTATTACTAATAAGGTATTATGGAAAAATAGACTAACTTTATATATTACTAGCTTATGTATATTTATTTAGTGATTCTCAATTTTAGAAAAGGAAGATACAAATGTTAATATTAACCCGACGTGTTGGTGAAACATTAATGATTGGTGACGAAGTTACTGTAACGGTATTAGGTGTTAAAGGTAATCAAGTTAGAATTGGTGTTAATGCACCAAAAGAAGTATCTGTACACCGTGAAGAAATTTACATGCGTATACAAGCAGAGAAAGATGACCCAGAGACATCAGGTAACGTATAAAAGCATTTTTATATAACTATGATGACTTTTAAAAACACCACATTTGTTGGTGTTTTTTTATGCCTGATGCTTTTTAATGGTCGAAAAATATCATTATTGTTTGAATTGTCAGCAAACAGTTAAAAATCAAAAATAAATGAACAAAAAGGTTTGACATATTTTTAGGATCCATTATTATTCGCACCACTGGAGAGGTGGCCGAGTGGCCGAAGGCGCTCCCCTGCTAAGGGAGTATCTGGTTTATAGCCGGATCGAGGGTTCGAATCCCTCCCTCTCCGCCATTTTTACTTTGTGAAAATGGATGTGTATCTTTAGACTAAGATGTAAAACATAGTTTATTGCGGACGCGTAGCTCAGCTGGATAGAGT
>CAJXUT010000085.1 GCA_913061365.1 uncultured Colwellia sp. | reverse complement strand
TCTATTTTCCTTCTATCCCAGATAAAATTGAAAATATTGATCAGTTAATGAAGATCCAGCATCAGCAAAATTTTATTGAACTTATTGTTAAGATAGAAAAAGAGCATGTACTTTATGGCTACCTCTACATTCAAACCAGTAATAAAGAGCTTAATAGTTTTATTTCAAAATTAACTATTATCGCGATAGCATGCTTAATCATCGCCTCGCTATTTTTGACTATAATAGCCATCAAAATAAACAGAAAGATCAATCAACCTGTTACAGCTTTGATTCAATCAGTTCAAACCATCTCTCAGAAAAAAGCATTTAGTCAGAGGGTGGACCGATCTTCTTTTAGAGAGCTCGATATCTTAGCGCAAACGATCAATATTCTATTAAGTCGAGTAGAAAGCCATATCTTCAAACAAAATGAGATACATCAACAAGCATTACAGCAAAATAATACCTTATCAGAGAAAGTAAATGCGAGAACAGATGCATTAAAACAATCCAATCAAGAGTTGCTCTCCACCTTAGAAGAGCTACATAAGTTTCAAGCTCAGTTAGTTGAAACTAAAAAGATGGCTTCTTTAGGAGATATGGTTGCGGGTATTGCTCACGAAGTAAATACACCTATTGGATTAGGAATTACGGCTTCCACATTATTAGCCGATCGATTACATGAAATAAGTCAATCGTTTGATAATAAATCATTAAAATCTAGCCAATTGAAAAAATTTCTAGTTGATAGTGAAGAAAATGTTAGCATTATCTACCGAAATTTAGAGCGTTCAGCCAAGCTAATTTCTAGCTTTAAAAAAGTGGCGGTGGATCAATCAAGCGCCGATATAAGAGTGTTTAACGTAAGGGAATTACTTGAAGAAGTTACTTTAACACTCAAAACAAAAACCGATCTAGAAAATGTACAACTAATTATAAATTGTCCCAACGATCTTACGGTTAAAAGTAAACCCGGCCCTATCAATCAAGTTTTAATTAATCTTATTATTAACTCTATCATTCATGGATTTGAACATAGCGATAATGGAGTAATTGAAATTTCTATCAGTTACTTAGATGAAAAACTACACATAAGTTATCAAGATAATGGAATAGGCATTGACGAAAAAATAAAATCAAGAGTGTTTGACCCTTTCACTACAACAAAACGTGGTAGTGGTGGTAGCGGTTTAGGTTTGCATTTAGTGTTTAACCTAGTTACACAAGCATTAAATGGTAAAATAGATTTTAAAACCAGTGCAGAGCGCGGCACATTATTCAACATTGAATTTCCTGTGATATTAGTATGATAACAATGATTTAGCTAACAACTCCTCAATAATTAAATAATTGATACACTTAGCTTAACCCCAGAAAATATAATGAAACAGAGTAATAGTGTGTAATGTAATTGTTATTTAATTTATACTTGGTTAACATAATAGTTAACTAGCTATTAAATAATAAAAATTTTTACGGAAGTAACATGGACAATTACCAAGTTCTTATTGTTGAAGATGAAGACGTTACTCGTTTTAGCCTACGCAATTTGTTTGAAGCTGAGGGTTATCAAGTTTTTGAAGCCGTTGACGGCGAAACAATGAGCCTAATGTTAATGCAACATTCGATAAACCTAGTGATCATGGATATTAATTTACCTGGCAAAAATGGTTTATCACTTGGTCGAGAATTGGCCAATAATAAAAATTTAGGATTAATTTTCTTAACCGGTAGAGATAGTGATATCGATAAGATTTTAGGTTTAGAAATAGGTGCTGATGACTACCTAACCAAGCCATTTAATCCTAGAGAATTAACGATTAGAGCACGCAATATTCTTAGTCGTATTGGTCAAACTCCTAGCGAAGATGACAACAAAGCTACCATTATTAAATTTAATCAATGGACATTAGACAGTAATTCACGCGAAATGATTAGCCCTAACAAAAAGGTTCTGGCTATTCCTCGCGGTGAATATAGAGCTTTACGCTTACTGATAAAAAATTCAGGTCAAATTGTTACCAGACAAGAGTTAATTAAAGAAATGACAGGCCGTGATTTACGTAGTAATGATAGAACGGTTGATGTAACCATTAGACGTTTACGTAAACACTTTGAATCAAGCCCTGAAACTCCGGAATTAATTAACACTATTCACGGTGAAGGTTATCGATTTGTAGGCACTGTAGAAAAAGGTTAAGAATTCTGCTCAAGCCAAGCATCTACTTTTACTAATGCTTGCTGATTATGTAGTTTAAGCTCAACTAATTGTTGAGCTTTTTCAGCTATATCTGCCGAAGTTTTTTCCATAAAAGCTAACTGAGCATGTAATGATTGCAAACCAATACTCCCTGCAGCTCCTTTCATTTTATGACAATATTGTTGCCATAACGCATCATCATTACTCTCTAATGAACTTTCAATATCAGCTAGATAAATAATTACCTGCTCACGGTATAAATCAATCATCTTGTTCACAATCTCTATGCTTAAGCTTTGCACATAATCTTTAAGCAAGTCATCGTTCAGCTGTATCGATGTATTATTCACATATCACCTTATTAATAATAGTATTAAATGAGTTTCAAGCTAACATTGCCATTCATTCTCCACGGTAAATCTCATGGAAGGAAAATATGCAAAATTTCATTCGCTTTTTATAGTAATCCATTACTAATAAGTCATCAAAACAGACGTTTAACAACAATATATACAAGGTAACCATACAAAAATATTATTACTTATGTCAATCTTTGCCCTTGTTTTGCCTCTAATCATTATAGATCTTTAAATAATAATTTATTCTGTCTGTGTGGGCTGCAACAAAAAATAGTTACTAATTCTATCTAACTGAATCACTTGTAAGATTCATCTATCCTATGATTTTTCTCAATAAGAACAGTACGCTGATGTAATTTAATCCAAAATACACCAAGACATTTTCTCCATTTATTTTTATATTATCGACACCTATCTCATATGAATGTTGTATCTTAAGTCCTGCCTACAACAGTGAATCTATGCTAATAAGCTTTGTTATTCTAATTCAATCCTAAATTTTGAAGTAGTATGAGTATAAAAAATACGATAGAATGTGCGCCCTTGAATTTACTTGTTGCGTGGTTAAGAAGCTATCATCGCGCGACCTTAGTTAAGTAACTATAGCTTAAAGCGGAGTCGTAATGCCGACATCAATGCCTGATATTGCCAACCATACCACAGCTCAAACAGAGGGAACCCTTGACTGGGTTGGCATGAGCAATATCGAAATGCCAATAATGGTCGCCTCAAAAGGCGAAAGAGAACGCATGGTTTCAGCCCATGTTGATGCTTTTGTAAACTTAAAAGAAGCACAAGCGAAAGGCATTCATATGTCACGCCTTTATTTGCTTCTTGATGAATTATCAACCAGTAACATATTGAATTACCAGAGTCTTGTGACTCTACTTGATGGTTTTATCAGTAGTCACCATGATTTGAGTGATCAAGCTAAACTAACATTTAGCTTTGACTATCATTTACGTAGAAAATCATTAATAAGTGGAAAAGAAGGCTGGAAGGCTTATCCAGTGACATTAACTGGCCATTTAAATCAAGGTAACTTGATCGTTGAAATGGGTATTGATGTACCTTACTCATCTACTTGTCCTTGTTCTGCGGCATTGGCTCGTCAGTTAATTCAGCAAGCTTTTCAACAGAAATTTTCCGATAGTGAGCTAGATCTTGACGTAATCCGTGACTGGCTTGGCACTACAGAAGGGATTGTTGCAACACCACATTCTCAACGCTCTGTGGCTGAGGTAAAAGTGAGATTAAATAATAGTGTTAGCGACTTCCCAATTACAGATCTTGTAGATTTAATTGAAGATTCATTACAAACACCAGTTCAAGCAGCGGTGAAACGTGCTGATGAACAAGAATTTGCTCGCCTTAACGGTCAAAACTTAATGTTCTGTGAAGATGCTGCACGTCGTTTACAGTACAGCATGAATACAGCAACACAATACGATGATTTTTGGCTTAAAATCAATCACCTTGAATCATTACACGCACATGATGCGGTTAGTGTAACCACTAAGGGAATTATTGGCGGCTACCAGCCTTAATTACTGTAATTTAGTAGTAAAGAGCGGCAAGATAACCTTTCCACTCTTTACTTCTCTCTATCTATCTAATTTTCTCTTTTATAACTAGCTCGTTAATTATTTTTCTGCCACTTAGCATTTCATCTTTATATAACTGAAATCAATACGTATTATTTTTTAACGAAATAGACACATACAAAATCTATCTATTCCTGTTAATTGTACTTTAGCAGTATCTACACAAGAACTAAGTAGTAAAAAACAAACAAAAACAATAACAAATACTTGCCGTTAATTCAGTAGTCATTAAATGTGTACAAATTCACCATAATAGATTACGAGTAAATACTCTATTTCCATTGACCTTTCGTAACTAAATTAGTAATGTGATCAATCCCTCTTGGTCGAAAACGGGATAGCTATGCATTTTTTCATGCCTTCATTCTTTTTATTTCTGTTAACCAAGTGGCTTTTTTTAGGAGATAAAAATGCAGCTTTATGATCATAGCGTTCAAAGAGAAAATTGTGGCTTTGGATTAATTGCTCACCAACATGGTGAAACCAGTCACAAACTAATTAAAACCGCTATTTCTGCCCTTGATCGCATGCAACATCGTGGTGGCATCGCTGCTGACGGTAAAACTGGTGACGGTTGTGGCTTACTATTACAAAAGCCTGATAGCTTCTTTCGTGCCGTTGCAGAAGATAATGGATGGAAGCTTGGTAAGAAATATGCCGTAGGTATGATTTTCTTAAATCCAGATCCTGTCACCGCTGCACTTTCGAAAAAAATATTAGAAGAAGAATTTGCAAACGAAAGTCTAACGCTCATAGGCTGGCGTAGCGTTCCAACAAATACTTCCATATTGGGTGACGCAGCCATTAATAATATGCCAACAATTGAGCAGGTTTTTGTTGATGCTCCTCCTGGCTGGCGAAATAGAGATTTAGAACGCCGTTTATATATGGCACGTCGTCGTGCTGAAAAACGCATTACAGATGACGTATTTTATGTTGCAAGCTTATCCTGTTTGGTAACTATCTATAAAGGCTTAATGATGCCTAAAGATTTATCAAACTTTTATTTAGATTTAGCCGATATACGTATGCAAAGCGCCATTTGTGTATTCCACCAACGTTTTTCAACCAATACATCTCCGCAATGGCACTTAGCACAACCTTTTAGATACCTTGCCCATAATGGTGAAATCAATACCATTAATGGTAACCGTCAATGGTCTCGCGCACGTACTTATCGTTTTAAATCTCCTTTATTACCTGATTTACAAGATGCAGCTCCTTTTGTTGGTCAAACAGGATCTGATTCTTCATCACTTGATAACATGCTGGATTTACTACTGGCTGGTGGTATGGATCTATATCGCGCTATGCGTTTATTAATGCCGCCCGCATGGGAAAACAGCCCATTAATGGACGATGAATTACGCGCTTTTTATGAGTTTAACTCTATGCACATGGAGCCTTGGGATGGCCCAGCAGGTGTCGTAATGACCAACGGTCGTCATGTTGCCTGTAATTTGGATAGAAATGGTTTACGTCCTGCCCGTTATGTTATTACCCGCAACGGTTTTATCACCTTAGCCTCAGAAGTTGGTATATGGGATTACGGTGAAGATGAAGTGGTAGAAAAAGGACGTGTTGGTCCTGGTGAAATGTTAGCTATTGATACGTATACCGGTAAATTATTTAACTCAACAGACATAGATAATGAGTTAAAAGAACGTCATCCATATCGTGATTGGTTAACGAAAAATATCCGTCACTTAGTACCTTTTGATGAATTAGAGGCAAATAAAATAGGTCAACGTGCTTTTTCTGATAAAGAAATGGCGCAATACCATAAAATGTTTAATTACAGCTATGAAGAAATTCATCAAGTTGTAAAAACATTAGCCGAAAATGGCCAAGAAGCGACAGGTTCGATGGGTGATGACACCCCTATGGCTGTTCTTTCAAGCCAACCACGTACACTTTACGATTATTTCCGTCAGCAATTTGCACAAGTAACGAATCCGCCAATAGATCCATTACGTGAGCGTTATGTTATGTCGTTAGGAACTTGTATAGGGCGTGAACACAACGTATTTAATGAAACATCAGGTCATGCAGATCGCATGTTATTTTCAACGCCTGTGTTGATGTATACCGGCTTAAAGCAGTTACGTGAATTAGATCCTGAGCATTACCGCTCTGATACATTAACCTTAAATTACGATCAAGAAGAAGGCTTAGAAGCGGCCATTAAACGATTATGTAATGAAGCAGCTGATTTAGTCCGTGATAAAAACACCGTTATTTTAGTTTTATCTGACAGACAAATTCACAAAGACTTATTAGTCATCCCAGCGGCTATGGCAGTAGGCGCTGTGCACAAACATTTAGTAGATAATCAACTACGTTGTGACTCAAATATTATCGTAGAAACGGCCTCAGCACGTGACTCTCACCAATACGCAGTATTGCTTGGTTTAGGTGCTACCGCTATCTATCCTTACCTAGCCTTTGAAACTATTGAGCAATTAGTAGAACAAGGACAAATTAAGTTAAGTCCTCGTGATGCCATTGTGAATTACCGTGAAGGTATTAACAAAGGCTTATTAAAAATACTATCAAAAATGGGAATTTCAACCATTGCGAGCTATCGTTGTGCTGGCTTATTTGAAGTCATTGGCTTAAATGACAATATAATGAAGTTGTGTTTCAGCGATTTACCAAGCCGTATTCAAGGTGCTGACTTTAGTGATATCGAACAAGACAATATTAACCTTGCCCGTAAAGCATTTTTACCTCATCAACAATTAGGTCATGGCGGTTTATTAAAATATGTACACGGCGGTGAATACCATGCCTATAATCCTGATGTAGTTAATTATTTACAACGTGCAGTAAAAAATGGTGATTATGCTGATTACCGTAAATTTGCCGATGAAGTGAATGAGCGCCCAGTTGCAACTTTACGTGACTTATTAGCACTAAAAGATGATTGTGAAGCAATTGACATCAATAATGTTGAGCCTGAAAGTGAAATGTTTAAACGTTTTGATTCAGCAGCTATGTCAATTGGTGCTTTAAGCCCTGAAGCTCACGAAGCATTAGCAATTGCAATGAATCGCTTAGGCGGTAGTTCTAACTCCGGTGAAGGTGGTGAAGATGAGCGTCGATTCGGTACAGTTAAAAATTCACGTATAAAACAAATAGCTTCTGGTCGATTCGGTGTAACACCGCATTACTTGATCAATGCTGATGTTTTACAAATTAAAGTAGCACAGGGTGCTAAACCTGGTGAAGGCGGACAACTTCCCGGTGATAAAGTATCACCATTAATTGCTAAATTACGCTACTCTGTTCCGGGAGTAACCTTAATTTCCCCTCCACCACACCATGATATTTATTCTATTGAAGATTTAGCACAGCTTATTTTCGATTTAAAACAAGTAAACCCTAAAGCCGTTATTTCAGTGAAACTAGTTTCAGGGCCTGGTGTTGGTACTATTGCAGCAGGTGTTGCTAAAGCTTACGCTGATTTTATCACTATTTCAGGTTATGACGGCGGCACCGCGGCCAGTCCATTAACCTCAGTAAAATATGCAGGCTGTCCTTGGGAACTTGGTTTAGCTGAAGCCCATCAAGCGTTAGTAACAAACGGATTACGCCACAAAGTACGTTTACAAGTTGACGGTGGGTTAAAGACCGGTATCGATATTGTAAAAGCCGCAATTTTAGGTGCTGAGAGCTTCGGCTTTGGCACCGCACCTATGGTTGCACTAGGTTGTAAGTTCTTACGAATTTGTCATTTAAATAACTGTGCTACAGGTGTTGCTACGCAAGACCAAGTTTTACGAGATGAGTTTTTTAAAGGCTTACCAGAGCAAGTAATGAATTACTTTAAATTCATTGCACATGATGTACGAGAAATTCTGGCCAAATTAGGTGTAGATAGCCTCACGTCATTAATTGGTCGCACTGATTTATTAAGCCAAATTTCAGGTATTAGTGCAAAGCAGCAAAAATTAGATTTATCGCCAATTCTTGCTCCTGTTATTGCTGAAGAACATACTGCACTTCATCAAACAGAAGAAAATACGCCGTTTGATGAAGGAACTCTAAATAAACAGATGCTAGCTGCTGCTAGTAGTGCCGTCGCTCATAGTAGTGGTGGCGAGTACAGGTTTACGATTCAAAACACTGATCGCTCTATTGGGGCTATGTTATCAGGTGAAATTGCACGTCATCATGGTGATCAAGGGATGTCAACTACACCAATTACAATACATTTATCAGGCACTGCTGGTCAAAGCTTTGGTGTTTGGAATGCTGGTGGACTAAACCTTATTCTTACAGGCGATGCCAATGATTACGTTGGTAAAGGTATCACTGGTGGTAAAATCACAGTTAAGCCGCCTAAAGGAGTTGACTATTTAAGTCATAAAACCATGATCATGGGGAATACCTGCTTATATGGCGCAACAGGCGGTAAGTTGTATGCTTGTGGTCGTGCAGGTGAACGTTTTGCAGTACGTAACTCAGGTTGTCACGCTGTAGTTGAAGGTACTGGCGATCATGCATGTGAATATATGACTGGCGGTATTGTTACTATACTAGGTGATATTGGTGTTAATTTTGGTGCAGGTATGACTGGCGGTTTTGCATACGTACTAGACGAAAAAAATGATTTAAATGTACGCTTAAATACAGAGTCAATTGAACTATTACCACTTAATGACTTAAGCATTCACCAAGAGCATTTACGTGGCATCATTAATCAGCATTTTGAAGAAACAGGCAGTTTACGTGCACAAGAAATCTTACATGATTTTGATAACTTCTCATCATTATTTAAGTTAATTAAACCAATAGCTACCGATGTTAAAACCTTATTAGGTCATCGTAGTCGTTCATCTGCAGAACTTCGCGTTCTGATTAACTAGTAGCAACTTAATGCTAGAGAATAGCGCGAATTAGGAAGAAACAGATATGAGTAAAAATGTATATCAATTTATCGACGTAAAACGTATTGATCCACCTAAAATGGATATCAATAAACGTAAGATAAACTTTGTTGAAATATACAAACCTTTAGGGCAAGTTCAAAGTGCTGGCCAAGCAGATCGCTGTTTAGATTGCGGTAATCCATACTGTGAATGGAAGTGCCCTGTGCATAATTATATTCCACAGTGGCTAGAACTAGTGACTGAAGGCAGAATTTTTGAAGCGGCTGACTTATGTCATCAAACTAACAGCTTGCCTGAAATGTGTGGTCGCGTTTGTCCACAAGATAGATTATGTGAAGGTGCTTGTACCTTAAATGAAGATTTTGGTGCCGTTACTATTGGTAATATCGAGAAATTTATAACAGATACAGCATTTGCACAAGGTTGGAAGCCTGATTTATCCGATGTTACCAAACTAGGCAAACGAGTTGCAGTGATTGGTGCAGGTCCTGCGGGGCTTGCATGTGCAGACGTACTTACTCGGAACGGCGTTGATGCGGTAGTTTACGATAAACACTCTCAAATTGGCGGCCTATTAACATTTGGTATTCCTTCTTTTAAATTAGAAAAAGAAGTCATTCAAACTCGTCGTGAAATATTTGAAGGAATGGGGATTGAGTTTCGCTTAAATATTAATGTAGGTGTTGATATTACCTTTGCAGAGCTTAGTAAAGAATACGATGCGGTATTTTTAGCTCTTGGTACTTATACAGACATGACAGGTGGTTTTGAACATGAAGGTGCTGCTGGTGTTTATAATGCATTAGACTTTTTAATTGGTAATACACAAAAGATAATGGGTATTACTGAAAATGCCAAAGACTATGTTAACTTTGACGGACAAAAAGTTATCGTACTTGGTGGTGGGGATACCGCGATGGATTGTGTACGAACATCTATTAGGCAGGGTGCTACCGAAGTGACATGTGCTTATCGCCGTGATGAAGCAAATATGCCAGGTTCCCCACGTGAAGTTCAAAATGCCAAAGAAGAAGGTGTTAACTTTGAATTTAACATTCAACCTTTAGATATAGCCACTGATGATAACGGTAAAGCAATTGGCGTGAAGTTTGTTAAAACACAACTAGGTGCTGCCGATGCTAATGGTAGACGCAACCCTGAGCCAATTAAAGACTCTGAATTTGTGATGGAAGCAGATGCTGTCGTTATTGCCTTTGGTTTCTTACCTAGCCCTCCACAGTGGATGATAGATGCCGGTGTCAAATTGGATTCTCGTGGTCGCGTTGTTGCTGTGGAAGATAGTGAGTTTGCTTTACAAACCAGTGAACAAAACATCTTTGCTGGTGGCGATATGGTACTTGGTTCAGATTTAGTTGTTACAGCGGTAGATCAAGGACGTAAAGCAGCGATGGGCATTTTAGATTTCGTCACACAGTAATTATTTATCTTATTATGGTATAAGCCCAAGTTAGCTGTTAAAGGTACTCACAAATTATTCTGGAAATAATTTGAACATCCGCAGGATGGCCTGAAAGGTGAAGTACAGGATGTACGGAGTAATTATAATCATAAATTCCGTGCTTTTTTCTTTAACTTAAATCATACCACTTCAAGTTAAACAGTTATTATAAAAACGGGTATTGTCTTCAACAATATCCGTTTCAATTTGCAATTCTACATATCCATATATTCTAAAGAGTAAAGTGAGAACTACATCTCATCACTACACTTATTGTAATTACCTATTATTAGTACCCATTTAGCCACACACCATTAGTTACTTGGCAATCAATAGCATCTAGCGCCATATGAATAGATAACCCCAAACCAACGAGTCTTGTTTTAGGGAAAAAGCAAAGGGCGATATATAGCGCTATAAACCATACCTGATGCAAGGGGTGAAAACCAATACTGCAACGGCTAGGATCATATATCGGATTCGCGAATAAATGGTCTATATCAACCAGCATTGTCGCAATCATCACGAAATAGGCTACTTTCCATATTTTTCTATAGAACAATCCTGTAATGACAGCAGGAACGACAAAATGTAGCACCAAATGAAACATATGCTTTTTACCCTATTTCTAGTGTACTAACGCCTAAATACTTGGAGAAGCAAAGGCTGGCTAAAGTTATAGGGTGAAATAAAACCTAGCTACCTATTTTACTTTCTCCTGCTTATCTTCTTACTCAAATTCTCTTTTCAAGTAGTGATTTTATTATACAATTCGTTCATAAACACAAAAGTCTAAATCATAAGCATTTTTATCATCACGTTCACGCAATTCACTCTCAGTTTTTCGCCAAGTAACTTCATCGTAATTTGGAAACTGTGTATCACCGTCAATAGTGGCTTGAATATGCGTAACATATAGACGATCTGCATTTGGTAGGCAGTGATTATAAATAGCCCCACCACCGATCACCATAATTTCTTCTGCAGCCTCACCACCATCTGAGCCATCAACTAATGATAATGCTTTTTCAACAGAAATAACGGTATCAATACCTTCTGCAGCATAGTTTTCATCACGAGAAATTACGATATTTCTACGCCCAGGTAATGGCCTACCAATAGACTCATAAGTTTTTCGACCCATAATAATAGGTTTACCTAATGTCACCTTTTTAAAGTAGGCTAAATCGGCAGGTAAATGCCACGGCATTGTATTATCTTTACCAATAATATTATTTTCAGCAGTGGCAACGATCATAGATAAAATGGTCATAGAGCTCCTAAGGTAGTTTATTTAATAGCGTGCAATGACTATGATAATAAATCCACTTCGATGTGTCGACATTCCTATAGATTTAAGGAGTGATGAAAAATAAAGCATATAAAAACACAATGTCTAACTGGTTAGTTATTGTTTGATTTTATTGCCTTTTTACTATTATACTAATGCTCTTTCGAGCTTGCACTTTTTTAAGGGATTAAAATGCAACTATTACTAAAAAAACTTATATTCTTATTTTTAATCATTACGAGTATATCAATACAAGCTAAAGATTGGAGTGGCTTATTTGATCATGCGCAATATCAAACAGCAAAAATATCACCTGACGGTAAACATTTAGCCGTATCGGTATTACATAATAATAAACTTGCTTTAGCTTTCTTAGAAACTGAAACGCTTAAGTTTGTTGGTCAGGCAACTTTTGGAGGTAAATTCGAAGCAGGCCAATTTCACTGGGTAAATAATGAACGTGTTGTTATTAAAGTACTAGAGCGCAGTTATAACATTGAAAAACCACTATTTTATGGTGAATTATACTCTGTTAATTATGATGGTAGTAAAGGCTTGATGATATACGGTTTCCGAATGGAAGCTCGAGCAACTATGAGCCGAATTGGTAATAAAAAAGCTACTCGAGGTTGGGCTGAAATTATTGATATTCTGCCAAAGGATAAAAAACATATATTAATTAGTTCCACACCCATGAGCAGAACAGGAGAAAGACATGCATCTGTTCATAAGCTTAATGTTTATACCGGTATTCTCAAACGAAAAATGACTGCTTCACCTGCTTACTTTAGCCGTTTTATAACTGATAATTCTGGAAAATTAAGTGCTTTAACGGCATTAACTAAAAAAAATAAAGTTTCACTATATATACGAAAAGAAAGAGAATGGGAAAAAATCCCTTCAGATAAAATAGGAGATAAAGTTTATCCTTTATCCGTTAGTGCATCAGGTGAATATTTATATACTATTGACAATTACCAGCAGAATTTAAAAGGAATATTTAAACTAAACCTTGAGAATAACGAATATAGCGAAGTATACACAGATAAAAATGTAGATATTACTGATGTAGAAATATCAACTGATGGTCGTTCTGCTTATGCTATAAGAGTTGATGATAATTATCCAGCCTACCTAATATTAAACAAAAATATACCTGAAGCTAAAATATTTAAAAGCTTACTTACTACATTTCCTTATAATAAAGTAAAAATCACAAGTAAAAGTGAAGATGGCAGTACTTATGTTATTCTCGTTTCTTCTGATATAGAGCCTGGTAACCTTTATTTATATAATAAAGATAAAAATCAACTTCGCTTTCTATTTAAGCTAATGCCTAAATTTGATAGCGCTGACTTTATCAAAATGGAGCCGATTAGCTTAATATCAAGCGATAACTACAAAATTAATGGTTATTTCACTCAAGCAAAATCCAATAACCCAGATAAGCTTTCACCTCTTGTCATATTAGTCCATGGCGGACCCCATGGTATTAGGGACTATTGGAGATTCTCTTCACAAGTACAATATTTAGCTTTAAATGGTTACTCTGTGCTACAAGTTAATTATCGTGGCTCTGGTGGCTATGGTTCAGACTTTGAAAAACTAGGTCATAGACACTGGGGAGACACAATACAACAGGATATTATGGAATCATACCAGTGGCTTGTTAAAAATAATAAAGTTAAAAAAAATCAAGCGTGTATTATGGGAGCAAGTTTTGGTGCATATTCAGCAATACAAAGTACCATAAAATATCCCGGTATGTATAAGTGTGCTATCGCAAACGCAGGTGTTTATGATCTTGAATTAATATTTGAAGAAGGCGATATTCAAAAACGCCGTTTTGGTATGGCGTATTTAAAAACAGTTCTAGGTACCGACCAAGAAAAACTAAAAGCAATGTCACCTGTCTATTCAGCAGATAAAATTAATATTCCACTATTTTTAGCACATGGCGAAGATGATCAACGTGCCCCCTTTGAACATGTTGAGCGTTTAAAGTCTGCATTAGACAAAGCAGGAAAGCCTTACCAATGGTTTGTAGTTGATAAAGAAGGTCATGGTTTTTATAATCCTAAAAACCAAAAAGCTTATATGAAAGGCGTGGTCGACTTTTTGGACGAACATTTAAAATAGCAAAAAAAAACGCTGCAATGAGATAACTCAAAATGCAGCGTTTAATAATTTAATTAATATTTATAGTTTACTGACGATATTCAACCTCAACATCGTAATCATCTTCATTCCAATCTTCATCATCAAGATCATCATCTAATGCATCATCATCTAATGCATCTTCATGGTAAGTATCCCACTTAAATTCAACATTTTTACCATCAAGAGGAGCTTCTTCTGTCTCTTATACACATCTCCGAGCCCACGAGACGTAGAGGAATCTCGTAT
>CAJXUT010000084.1 GCA_913061365.1 uncultured Colwellia sp. | reverse complement strand
CTATCCTCTTCGTCGGCAGCGTCAGATGTGTATAAGAGACAGGACTAAATTATTGTGCTTACTATCATCAATATTAACACTGACTTTACCTGTGCCGATAAGCTGTTCTAGTTCTTTAAAAATGAGAGGGTTTATTTGAAAACTCGAACTTTCTTGTTCTGACAAACTATAACCTGCTAAATTTCGTGCCGCACGAAAGAGTAAATCTAATGATTGATTACTTCGAGTTAGCTCTAATGTTTTATGATCTACTCTGTATTCAAACTCTTTATAAGTAAGCTTTAGTTCCGATGACATTTGATTAATAGCATTAGCTAAAACCCCCAGCTCATTATTTGCATTATAATCAGCTCTTACTTCAAAGTTACCCTTACCTACCTGCTCAGAAACTCTGATTAATTGCTTAAGTGGAACAATTAACTTTCGATTTAATTTGATTAAAACAACACTGGCAACACCTAATAATATAAATAAAGAAACACCTTGAATAAGCCGTAATAAGCTTAATTTTTTTTCTGACTCTAGCTGCAATAAAGAAACTAAGCGGTTTAATTGAACCACAAAATGATCAATTTTTTCAGTCTGTTCATTTAGTTGTTGTCTATTAAGCTGTTCAAGCTTAAAGCTTTCCTCATTAACTTGTTGCCACAACGATAAAATTACCTGATATTGCATTTCAACTTCAGACGGATTTGATTTTTTTTCTTCTTTATCAAATAGTTTTCCTAATAATAAATGAGATAAACGAATATTAAAGTCATGAATCTCTGCTTTCACTTGCGCTTTATTTGGCGTGATATCTGAATAATATGCCCTTGATATTCTGATTGCTTGCATCCGTAAAGCACCGGCATCATTAATCTGCGCCGCATCGCCATTAAGACTTTCAGTGACCAGTATGGAAGAAATCATACTGACTAATCCCAACGTAATAATAACAGCCATTATTTGCCCTGCTCGGGCAATTAATGAAGAACTAGAGTCAGTAAATTTATTCATGGTTAGGCATTTGTTGTTAATCAAAAAGGCAAATAGTAGAAATAAAGCATACAGAGTTTTCATCAAAAAGTGCAATCCGAATCGCAACTACCACTAAATAGCCATTGATAGCCCGTCAAGCTTAAAGACAATAAGCAAAAAATAAAAATACTTTGAATACAAAGACATAGGAAAGAATAAAAATACTACTTTGGTGGTAGTTTATTTTTACCCATCAGTAAAGTTACCTATCAGCTTGATCCAGATCAACTAGTAGAAGTTCACTACTGCTATTTTATGGTCAGCAAAAATTAAAATACACACATTATTAATCACCATTTCAGTTCATTTAGCATCACTGAAATAAAAACAAAAATCACTGATACGTTGGAGTAACAAATGTCAGATATTCAAAAGTGGGATGTAGAAGATCCCAAGTTTTGGGAAAGCGAAGGTAAAAAGATAGCAAATCGCAATCTTTGGATCTCAATCCCAAGTCTGTTATGTGGTTTCGCAGTATGGTTATACTGGGGCATCATTACTATCCAAATGCTTAACTTAGGATTCCCGTTCGCGAAATCTGAGTTATTTACCTTGATGGCCGTTGCCGGTCTTACGGGGGCGACACTACGAATTCCAAGTTCCTTCTTTATCCGTTTAGCCGGTGGTCGAAATACTATTGTATTTACTACGGCATTATTAATGATTCCTGCTATCGGTGCGGGTATCGCACTACAAGATAAAAACACACCACTTTGGGTTTTCCAAATACTGGCTCTTTTATCTGGTTTTGGTGGCGGTAACTTCGCTTCTTCAATGTCAAATATCTCTTTCTTCTTCCCGAAAAAACAACAAGGTTTAGCGTTAGGCTTAAATGCTGGTTTAGGTAACTTTGGTGTTACTACTATGCAAATTTTAGTGCCATTAGCGATGACCTTTGGTTTATTCGGTGGTGAGCCAATGGAGCTTGTAAATACTTCAGGTACACTAATTGGTAAGATTCCAGCAGGTACAGATGCTTGGATTCATAATGCTGGTTATATTTGGTTATTATTCTTAATTCCATTAGCGGCTGCTGGTTGGATTGGCATGAATAACATTAAAGCATCACATGTTACTCCTGACCTACCAAGCCCTGTTGGTTCTTTCTCTATGATTTCAGGCATGTTATTAGTAGGTTTTGTTACTGCTATTTTCGGCCTTTGGTTAATGCTTCCTGAAAAAGTTGGTGGTTCTGGCTTTGGTATCAGTAAGTGGATTGTATTACCTATCGTTATTGCGTTAACTGTATTTTTACTTAAATTGTTCCCTGGTAAAGTTAAAGAAAACCTATCTCGTCAATATCAAATTTTTAACAATACTCATACTTGGGTAATGAGTGTAATTTACACCATGACCTTTGGTTCATTCATTGGTTTTGCTGCAGGTTTTGGTTTATCAATTAAGGTTATTTTTGGTTATCAACATGTAATGGTTGATGGCGTAATGAACCATGACATTGTTAACGCAGCGGGTCCAAGTGCATTAATGTACGCTTGGATGGGACCTTTCATTGGTGCGTTAATTCGTCCAGTTGGTGGTTGGATTGCAGATAAAATGGGTGGCGCTAAAGTGACTCAAATCTGTGCTGTTGTAATGGTTGCAAGTGCTGTTGGTGTAGCTCACTACATGAAACTAGCTTATGCATCTGCTACGCCTCAAGATTATTTTGTACCATTCTTAGTATTATTCTTAATATTGTTTGCCGCTACTGGTATTGGTAACGGTTCAACGTTCCGTACTATTTCAATGGTATTTAATAAAGAACAAGCGGGTCCTGTACTAGGTTGGACTTCTGCAGTAGCAGCATACGGCGCGTTCATTATTCCAAAAGTGTTAGGTGAGCAAATCAAACTAACAACCCCTGAGAATGCATTATATGGTTTTGCTGTTTTCTACGGTGTATGTATCGTCATTAACTGGTGGTTCTACTTACGTAAGAGCGCTGAGCATCATAATCCTTAACAGTTTCTTGATAAATAAAAACTGTTTACAAAGAGCTGGTTTAGATCAGCTCTAGTATGTTTAAGCTCTTTATATTGAGCAGTATTAAAATTCAATAACCGGTGTTCGTTAAACTAAATAGCATTATTACAAAGGTTTGATAGACACTTCAATGGAGAATAAAGATGAGTAACTTTCTTGATCGTCTGCAATTTCTTAAAAAGAAAACAGGCGAATTTAGCGATGGTCATGGTGATACTACCAATGAAAGTCGCGAATGGGAAAACAGCTATCGTCAACGCTGGCAACATGACAAAATCGTACGCTCTACCCACGGGGTAAACTGTACAGGTTCTTGTTCTTGGAAAATTTACGTGAAAAATGGTTTGGTGACATGGGAAACTCAGCAAACTGATTACCCACGTACACGTCCAGATTTACCAAACCATGAACCACGCGGCTGTCCTCGTGGTGCAAGTTATTCTTGGTACTTATATAGTGCTAACCGTTTAAAATACCCTAAAGTACGTAAGCCATTATTAAAATTATGGCGTGCTGCTCGTTCAACCATGGATCCTGTTGATGCATGGGGCTCAATCGTTTCTGACGAAGCTAAAACAAAGTCATATAAATCTAAACGTGGTTTAGGTGGTTTTGTTCGTTCTTCATGGGACGAAGTAAACGAAATTATTGCAGCGGCTAACGTGTATACCACTAAAACATTTGGTCCTGACCGTGTTATTGGTTTCTCGCCAATTCCAGCAATGTCAATGGTTTCTTATGCAGCGGGTGCTCGTTACTTATCACTAATCGGTGGTGTTTGTTTAAGCTTCTACGATTGGTATTGTGATTTACCACCAGCATCTCCAATGGTTTGGGGTGAGCAAACTGATGTTCCTGAATCTGCTGATTGGTATAACTCTAACTACATTATTGCTTGGGGTTCTAACATTCCTCAAACACGTACACCTGATGCGCATTTCTTCACAGAAGTACGTTATAAAGGTGCTAAAACAGTATCTATCACACCAGATTACGCAGAAGTGTCAAAACTTACTGATGAATGGTTAAACCCTAAACAGGGTACTGATGCTGCGTTAGGCATGGCTTTCGGTCATGTTATATTAAAAGAATTCCATTTAGAAAACCCAAGTGAATATTTCACTAGTTATGTTCGTCAATATACCGATTTCCCTATGTTGGTTGTATTAGAAAAACATGATGATGACTCTTTTGCTTCAACACGTTTCTTACGTGCAAGTGATTTAGCCGGTGATTTAGGTCAAGAAAACAACCCAGAATGGAAAACGATTGCCTTTGATGAAAATGCAGGTGAACTTGTTTCTCCACAAGGTTCTATCGGTTACCGTTGGGGCGAAAAAGGTAAGTGGAACATTGAAGAGCGTGAAGGTAATGCTGGCGCTGAAACCAAACTTCAATTGTCTCAAATTGGTGGCGATGTATCTCCAGTTGCTTTCCCTCACTTTGCTGCAAACAATACCAACAGTGCTTGGACAGGTTGTGACCAAGAAGAAATTCAAGTGCGTAACGTACCAACTAATGTTATCACTGGCGCAGACGGTGAAGAATATTTAGTAGCAACTGTTTACGATTTAATGATGGCTAACTATGGTATCGATCGTGGTTTAGGTGGTGGCAACGTTGCTTCTAGCTATGATGATGACATTCCAGGTACACCAGCATGGCAAGAAAAAATTACTGGCCTTGATCGCTCAAAAGTAATTAAAGTTGCCCGTGAATTTGCAGATACTGCCGATAAGACTCATGGTAAAGCTATGATTATCGTTGGTGCAGCAATGAACCATTGGTATCACATGGACATGAACTATCGTGGCCTTATCAATATGGTTATGATGTGTGGTTGTGTTGGTCAATCAGGTGGCGGTTGGTCACATTATGTTGGGCAAGAAAAACTACGTCCACAAACCGGTTGGCAGCCACTAGCATTTGGTTTGGATTGGTCTCGTCCACCACGTCAAATGAATGGTACTTCTTTCTTCTACAACCATTCTTCGCAATGGCGTCATGAAAAAGTAAGTATGCATGAAGTATTGTCTCCGCTTGCAAACAAAGCAGACTTTGACGAGCATCAACTTGATTACAACATCCGTGCAGAACGCATGGGTTGGTTACCTTCTGCTCCTCAAATAAACATGAACCCACTTCAGTTTACCAAAGATGCAAAAGCAGCAGGTATGGAAGCAAAAGATTTTGCTGTTCAAGAACTGAAATCAGGCAACTTAAAGTTTGCTTGTGAAGCTCCTGATGCACCAGAAAACTTCCCGCGTAACATGTTTATCTGGCGTTCAAACTTACTTGGTTCTTCAGGTAAAGGTCATGAATACATGCTTAAGTACCTTTTAGGTGCAGAAAAAGCAAGTGTATTAAATGAAGATAACGGCGCTCTTGGTGGCATAAAACCAAAAGAAGCTGAATGGGTTGAACAAGGCGCTACAGGTAAATTAGACCTAGTAACCACATTAGATTTCCGTATGTCTTCAACGTGTATGTACTCAGATATTATTTTACCTACCGCTTGTTGGTATGAAAAAGATGATTTAAATACTTCTGATATGCATCCATTTATTCACCCATTATCAACAGCCGTTGATCCTGCGTGGGAAGCAAAATCAGATTGGGAAATTTACAAAGGTATCGCCAAGAAATTCTCTGAAGTTTGTGTTGGTCACTTAGGTGAAGAAACAGATTTCGTGACTATACCAATGTTACATGACACCCCAGGTGAATTAGCACAACCGTTTGATGTTCAAGATTGGAAAAAAGGCGAATGCGACTTAATTCCAGGTGAAACAGCACCAAACATGGTAGTTGTTGAACGTGATTACCCTAACACCTTTAAGAAGTTTACTTCTTTAGGTCCATTGCTTGATAAATTAGGTAATGGCGGTAAGGGTATTAACTGGAATACTGATGATGAAATCATGTTATTGGGTGAATTAAACCACCGCAATACTGACGAAGGTATCAGTGAAGGTCGCCCTCAAATTGAAACGGCTATTGATGCTGCTGAAATGGTATTAACTTTCGCTCCTGAAACTAACGGTGGCGTTGCGGTTAAAGCATGGGCTGCGTTAAGTGAGTTTACTGGTCGTGACCATACGCATTTAGCTTTACCGAAACAAGAAGAGAAAATTCGTTTCCGTGATATTCAAGCGCAACCGCGTAAGATTATCTCTTCTCCAACTTGGTCTGGTTTAGAAGATGAGCATGTTAGTTACACTGCTGGTTACACTAACGTTCATGAGCTTGTGCCATGGAGAACGCTAACAGGTCGTCAGCAGTTCTATCAAGATCACAAATGGATGCAAGCATTTGGTGAGCAACTAATGTCTTACCGTCCGCCTGTTGATACTAAAACAACTGAAGCGATCAAGAACTCTAAACCAAATGGTAATAAAGAGATCACCTTGAACTGGATTACACCACATCAAAAATGGGGTATCCATTCAACTTACTCAGACAACTTATTGATGCTTACCCTATCTCGTGGTGGCCCAATTATTTGGATGAGTGAAACTGATGCTGAAGAAGCAGGTATTGAAGATAACGATTGGGTTGAAGTATTTAACGCTAACGGTGCTATAGCCTGTCGTGTTGTAGTTTCACAACGTGTAATGAAAGGCATGACCATGATGTATCATGCGCAAGAGCGTATTGTTAACGTTCCTGGCAGTGAAATGACAGGTACGCGTGGTGGTCACCATAACTCTGTTACTCGTGTCATCATGAAGCCTACTCATATGATTGGCGGTTATGCACAACAAGCCTGGGGCTTCAACTATTACGGTACTGTAGGTTGTAACCGTGATGAAATGGTTGTTGTTCGTAAGATGGATAAAATTGACTGGTTAGATGATGACGGCTATGAAGCTGGCAACACTGAAAAGTTACCTCGTCCTTTACCAACTAACCCAGATGAAGCTTAAGGAGTAGAACATGAAAATTCGTTCTCAAATAGGTATGGTGCTAAACCTTGATAAGTGTATCGGGTGTCATACTTGTTCAATCACGTGTAAAAACGTATGGACGTCTCGTGAAGGCGTTGAATACGCTTGGTTCAACAATGTTGAAACTAAGCCCGGTATTGGTTACCCGAAAGAATGGGAAAACCAAGACAAATGGAATGGCGGTTGGATTCGTAAGTCTGATGGCAACATCGAACCTAGAATTGGTGGTAAGTACCGCTTACTAGCCAGCATTTTTGCTAACCCAAATATGCCAGAAATCGACGATTACTATGAACCGTTCGATTACGATTACCAACATTTACATACTTCTCCAGAAGTGAAGCATCAGCCAACGGCTCGTCCGCGCTCTGTTATTTCTGGTAAGCGTATGGAAAAAATCGAATGGGGTCCAAACTGGGAAGAGATTCTTGGTACTGAGTTTGAAAAACGCTCTAAAGACAAAAACTTCGATAATATACAAAAACAAATGTACGGTGAATTCGAAAATACATTCATGATGTATTTACCGCGTTTATGTGAACATTGTTTAAATCCAGCTTGTGTGGCTTCTTGTCCATCTGGCGCGATTTACAAGCGTGAAGAAGATGGTATCGTTCTTATCGACCAAGAAAAATGTCGTGGTTGGAGAATGTGTATCTCTGGTTGTCCGTACAAGAAAATCTACTACAACTGGAAATCAGGTAAATCAGAAAAATGTATTTTCTGTTACCCGCGTATCGAAGCTGGTATGCCAACAGTTTGTTCTGAAACTTGTGTTGGTCGTATCCGTTACTTGGGCGTTATTCTTTATGATGCTGATAGAATCAAAGAAGTGGCTTCAACACCATCTGACACTGATCTTTATGAGAAGCAGCTTGAAGTGTTCCTTGATCCAAATGATCCAGCAATCATTGCACAAGCACGTAAAGATGGCATTGCCGATTCTGTTATTGATGCAGCGCAAAAGTCGCCAGTATACAAATTAGCGATTGATTGGAAACTAGCGCTACCATTACATCCTGAGTATCGTACCCTGCCAATGGTTTGGTATGTACCTTCTCTTAGCCCTATTAACAGTGCTGTAGAGTCTGGTAACTTAGCAACTATTGGTAAAGCAGGTGTTATTCCTGATATTCGTAGCTTACGTATTCCACTTAAATACCTAGCTAACTTATTAACCGCCGGTGATGAAGAGCCAGTAGCGCGTGCATTAGAGCGTTTACTTGCAATGCGTGCCTACAAGCGTGCTGAAAATGTTGAAGGTGTTGAAGATCTTCAAGTATTGGAAGATGCTGGGTTAACTAAGAAGCAAGCGGATCAAATGTATCGTTACTTAGCGATTGCTAACTACGAAGACAGATACGTTATTCCTTCAGGTAAGCGTGAAATGAACGTGCCAGAAGCCTACGGCGAAAAATCTGGTTGTGGTTTCACATTTGGTAATGGTTGTAGCGATGGTGAAAGTGGCGTAAACATGTTTGGTGGCAAAAAAGTTGCTAAACGTGACGTTATTAAAACCGTTAATGTTGGTTAGGAGAGCGTTATGTTAATTCTTAAAGTTATTTCAAGATTGCTAGATTATCCTACGGCGGAGATGTTTGCCGCCAAAGATGAGTTAAAAGCAATTGTAGAACAAGCCGAAGAATTGACTAATCAAAACCGTACTCAGTTGCTTGATTTTATCGAGCAACTAACAGCTAGAGACATTTTTGATGCACAAGAAAGCTACGATCTATTATTTGATCGTGGCCGTGCATTATCACTATTGTTATTTGAACACGTTCACGGTGAATCTCGTGACCGTGGTCAAGCAATGGTAGATTTAATGAATGTTTATAAAACCAACGGTTTTGAAGTTGATTCATCACAACTACCTGACTACATTCCTTTGTATTTAGAGTTTTTAAGTGAACAAACACCCGAGTTTATTGAAGAATGGCTTGGCGATATTTGTCACTTAATGACCATGTTGTCGGAACGTTTGATAGATAGAGAATGTTATTACTCGATACTTTTTGATTCATTAATCGAAATTTCAGGCCAAGAGGTTGACCTCGAAGCCCGAGCTGAAATTAGTGAAACAGTAAAAGCAGAAGAGCGAGATGATACCGTCGAAGCTATCGATAAAGAATGGGAAGATAAAGAAATCCGTTTTGATGACCCAATGGTAGGCGAATGCCCATCATCATCAGGGATGCAACAATCTCAACATTCACTCGATCCAAATACTGTTCATCAAGTACCGATTAAATGGCACGATGCAGATGCTGCACAAGTGCAAGGACTGTAAGGAAGAAATATTATGTCAAATTTAAATTTTTTACTATTTGGGATTTATCCCTACATTGCTATTGCCGTGCTTTTCATTGGTTCTTGGATCAGATATGACCGCGAACCTTATTCATGGAAAGCCGATTCTAGCCAGCTATTAGATCAAAAAGGTTTTCGCCTAGCGAGTAACTTATTCCACGTAGGTATTATTTTTGTACTTTGTGGCCACTTTGTTGGTTTATTAACACCACATGCTATTTATCACGCTTTTATTTCTACAGCTAACAAGCAACTATTAGCGATGGTAAGTGGTGGTTTCTTTGGTGTGTTATGTTTAATCGGCTTAGTTATGTTACTTCAACGTCGTTTAACTAACCCACGTGTTCGTGCAGTATCTAAAACGTCAGATATCTTTATCTTAATTTTATTACTTGTACAGTTGTTACTAGGCTTAATGACTATCTTTGCTTCAATGAGTCATTTAGACGGCAGCGTAATGGTGTTATTAGGTGACTGGGCACAAAGCATTGTAACTTTACAAGGTGTTGCAGCAGCAGAAGCGATGACTACTGTTGGTGTTATCTATAAATTACACATTCTTGTTGGTTTAACTATGTTATTGGTATTCCCATTCACACGTTTAGTACATGTGATCAGCGTACCGGTTAAATACTTTGCACGTAACTACCAGTTAGTTCGTCAAAGATAGTTTAACAAGTAAGTTATCTTAGTAAGTTCAAATGGCGATTTTTGTTGGTAAAAGTCGCCATTTCTTTAACTAAACATAAACAGTGTATATAGCTAAGTCACTTTTTTTCAGGTTATTTATTTATATATATTAAACATCATTCAAATTTAAAGTGTAGTAATTCTAAAGTAGATATTTGGTAAAAAACCAATAAAATCGTACAGAGTTGATGCTAGTCAATAAGCTCTTTCGATAACAAAGTTACACTAAATAGTGAAGAATGAATGACTATCAGAGAGAGATACTATGAGCGACAGTTGCGGCACACAAGAGCCAACCACACCATCTAAAGAGCAGTTACCTGAAATTACGGTTAACGGTATTGCGATTCCTGAGAAAGATTTGGCTAACGAACTACAATATCACCCAAATGAAAATTTTGCCGTGGTAGTACAGCAAGCGGGTCAAGCTTTAGTTATTCGTCAGCTATTAATAGATGAAGCAAAAAAACAAGGTATTGATACCACTAATGATGAAGAGGCAATGCAAAAGCTTGTTGAAAAAAACATAAGTTACGATGCCCCTAATGAAGATATATGTCAGCGTTATTTTAACAGTAACAAAGAAAAGTTTATGACCATGCCATTAATGGAAGTTGATCATATTCTTTTAGCGGCTGCTAAAGATGATATTGAAGGCCGTGATGCCGCAGATAACAATGCAAAAGTGATTATTTCACAACTTCAGCAAGAAATTAGCAATGGTGAGCCTTCAAGCTTTGCCGCCTTAGCAAAAGAGTATTCTGCTTGTCCATCAAAAGAAAATGGTGGTAACTTAGGCCAATTAAGTAAAGGCCAAACAGTACCTGAATTTGAACGCCAATTAATGCCATTATCAGAAGGGTTAAGTGATAAAGCCATTGAATCTCGCTATGGTTTCCACGTCGTCAATATTAATCGTAAAATCGACGGTAAGCAGCTAGATTATGACATGGTCAGCGATAAAGTACGTGGCTACTTAATAAACAGTGCATCACACCTTGCAATACAAGCTTATATTCAAAGCCTAGTTGAGCAAGCAGAAGTTACTGGTGTACCAATTAAGTTCGATGAAGAGAATGTTCATATTTAATTGTTCATTAAAAGTTAGCGCAGGATAACCTGCGCTTAGCTATCCCACTATAAAATATTTCCTATCCCCTTTTTTATCGCTTTCACTAAATTCCTTTTCTTTTCAGCCTTGTAAAACCTCAATGAACAAATTAAGCTTATAACAAGTCTATTAAGTTCTTTCCCTTCCAGCGAAAATAAATTTAATAGCATTAATATTTCAACCTGCATTTTAATAAAGCGCATAGGCTCTAGAGAAGTAACTAATCAACGTTTTCTGTTGATATTACTACCCATTACTTATCCGTTTTACGTAATACAGCCTATACTAATTATAACTGTGCAGTTGGGACGTAAAAGGACAAGCACTAAATTATCGCTCAATACACGCTCAATTGGAGAAAGACGTCTTATGAAAAAAATCATTATATTTACCATTTTAATATTAGCAATTGCTGGTGGCGCATTCTGGTTTCTCGGCAGTGATAAACTAAACTCTATCATTGCAGAACAAATAGAAGTACAAGGGAAAAAATTTACTGAACAACAAGTAACCGTTGAAAAAGTAGATATGAAGTTATTAAGTGGTGCTGGCACCATTAATGGTTTGATATTAAATAATCCAAGCGGCTACACAACAACCCCTCTATTTGCATTAAACGAAATCACTTTAGATATTAATCTTGAAAGCCTTGCAGGAGTTCGTGAAGGTAAAGCAATTCTAATCGACGAGATTGTTATTGATAAACCTGAGGCACTTGTTGAATTTAATGAATCAGGCGGCTCTAATATTCAAGTAATTCTTGATGCTATCAATAAAAATATACCAAAGTCTTCAGCTGACAATGGCAATGCAAACGCTAACCAAGCTGATACTCCAAAAATACGTGTGAAGAAATTTGTATTAGCCGGAGTAGCTTTACGTGTTGATTTAACTAAGTTAGGTAATACAACTCACAAAAAGACATTGCCTGATATTCACCTTTCAAACATTGGTGGTACCGATGGTTTACCTGCTAATGAACTTGGCGGAGTAATGGTTAAGAAAGCTTTATCTGCGATTTGGAAAGAAGCAAAAAATTCTCAAAAAGACATCATAAAAGATAAAGTTAAAGAGAAGGCTAAAGAAAAGCTTAAAGAAAAACTAGGTGACAAATTAAAAGACAAAGCGCCAAAAGCACTTACTGATTTACTTGGCTAGTTTTTAAAACAGTCAATTTCTATGTAATTTGCTAGTAGACCAAGTGTATCACCACACTTGGTCTACTATATTTAAATAAAGATAAACGTTCAACATAAGACCTTTTTATCTAGTCCCACACCAAATCTACTTGTTTGATTCTTATTGTTTAGTCGATTGCACAACCGGCAGGCTAACCAGCTTCAATATTCAAATTTAGAACAATCATATCGATGTTCTATTCCTGCTCAATCACAACTCCCTAGCCTAATAATTAAAGAAGCATTTCAATTGAACAAGTTTCATCTAAGCTCTGTTAATGGTTCTAAAAGTAAGGTTAATCCGTGCATCCTGTACTTTTTTAGTTGGTGGAAGGCGATGAAGCCAGTTCTGCTGGGTTTCTCCTTTCATGACTAAAAGACTTCCAGCTTTTAAATCAAGCGATACCACTTCTTTAGTATTTTTATGTTTAAAAGCAAACCTGCGGCTCGCCCCAAAACTTAACGAAGCGATAGCGCCATTCTTCTTAAGATCTTTTTCCCCATCACTATGCCAAGCCATGCCCTCACTGCCATTGTGATATAAATTAAGCAGGCAAGAATTATATTTTCCCCCTGTTTTGTTCTCAACTATAGTCTTTAAAACATCTAAGGTTTGAGTCCAAGGTAAGGCATGTTTAGTGATATTCGAGTAAGTATAACTAAATGGCTGATCTGCATACCAAGCGACTTTTCTTTTGGTTTCAATATGTTTACCCAATATAACAGCTTGATCAAAACGCCAATCGATTTCTGTTAATAAACTATCAAAATAAAGGTCGGACTCTGCTTGAGATATTATTTCACCATAATAATTAACATCCCCATCCTGAGATATAATACTAATAGGCTCATCTAATGCTTGCTCGAATAAATCCATAACGTTCTATTTTCTCTTTAATCTATAGGTGTTCAGCAGTAATACAAAACGAGTTTATTTATTTTAACCTGATGCATAGTTTTCTAGCATAAAATTTTTGCTCTTTTTTTCAGCCATAATTTCTTTATAATGTCTTTTCTAAAGTAAACAATTGAATAAATGGTATACCTAATGGCAATTGAACATAAAACACGAACACAGCTAGTTGTTGAAATATTAAGAGAAAAAATATTGAATGGTGAAATAGTTGCTGGTCAGCCATTACGTCAAGCCGCATTAGCAGAAGAGTTAAGTGTAAGTCGTATTCCTGTTCGTGAAGCTCTATTGCAGCTTGAAGCAGAAGGTTTAGTTACTTTTGAGCCTCATAAAGGTGCTAGTGCAACCGTGCTAAATGCTGAACATGTTGATGAATTATTCGAACTTAGGGCAATGATAGAGGGTGACTTGCTTGCAGCTTCATTAGAACATATAACTAACGATGCGTTAGCGCAAGCAGCAGATATTTTAGTAAACCTTGATAGTGCCTTAGGTAAAGAAAATGCTGCCAATACGTGGAGTGAATTAAACTCTGAATTTCATAACTGCTTATATTCAGGTGCCAATAAACCGCAAACAGCAAGTTTAGTTAATACGTTGAATAAAAATGCTGATCGTTATATTCGCATGCATTTATTATGGGCGGGTGGTATATCAAAAGCAGGGCCAGAACATGCAGAGCTGTTAGCTTTTTGCCAAGCGCGTGATATTAATAATGCTGTAGCTAAGTTAAAACAACATATCCTTAATTCTCGCGACGAAATAAAAGCCTTTTTATCACAACGAGAAGCCAGTTAATCTTTATATACAACAAGAAAACGGTAGAGTTTTTCAATCATAATATTTAAAAACTCTACACGAAGAAATCAAGTTATTGATAAATAACTTATAACGTAAACTTATCTAATTGCTCATTTAACTCTGTTGATAGTTCAAGTAGATGTTCGCTTATTTCCTTACCACGAATAGCATCTTGACTTGATTTCTCTGCAACATCACTAATATTACTGTCTCTTATACACATCTCCGAGCCCACGAGACGTAGAGGAATCTCGTA
>CAJXUT010000083.1 GCA_913061365.1 uncultured Colwellia sp. | reverse complement strand
CATCTTCCTTATGGTTAAATTTATCTATTAAATTTAAGTAAATAGGTTCAGTATTGATTAACCTTTATCCTGCTAATAAAATGGAAAATTTATTAGCGTTGCTCAATAAAATTTCGCAAGTATCTCCTGTTGGTGTTTTCAATCAAGAAGTCATTATCGTACAAAATGCGGGTATGCAACATTGGCTTAACCTTGCAATAGCTAATGAACGTGGAATTAGTATGAATATGCGTTACGCGTTACCTGCTCAATATTTATGGCAGCTAATAAGAACGCTGGCTAGCAAAGAGAAAGTACCTGAGCAGTCTCCATATTCTCGTGAAGTACTAACTTGGCGGATTTATCACTTATTAGCGACAGAAACGGTTATAAATGATGAAGATTTTGTGCCAGCGACTCGTTACTGGCACGATATTAAAACATCAAATATAACTGATGATTCTACTTTAAATGTTAGCTTTTCCTCGTCAGGTAAAGATACATTGAAACGATATCAACTTGCCGGACAAATGGCCGATTTATATGAGCAATATTTAATTTTCAGACCTGATTGGCTAGATGCTTGGCAACATGATAATGCTGATACTCAACTAAATGCTGATAATTTATGGCAAGCTAAACTATGGCAGTTACTTACTAATGAACTACCTTATAATCCTGTTGAGCTGCTTAACGATGCAATTGCAAATATTGCTGAAAAAATAGGTGAAGATGCCAATATTTTACCTAAGCGAATGAGCTTTTTTGGCATAAATACAATGGCGCCAATGTGGTTAAGTTTTATTAATGCATTAAGTGAATATATTGAAGTTGACTTCTTTCATCTAAACCCTTGTTTTTCATATTGGGGAGATATTATTAGTGAAAAGCAGGCAATACAAAAACTATCGAATTGGTCAAATAATGCAGAAAGTGATGAACATATATTTGTTGGCAACCCGCTATTAGCAAATTTTGGTCAACAAGGAAGAGAGTTCTTAGCACTGTTACAAGAATATAGTACTGTTGATGTAGAGCTGTTTGTGAAAGCTAGTAATAATGGTGATAGCAATAACGTTGAAAGTGTAGACTCAATAGAGACAAATTGTATATTGCATCAATTACAAAATGATATTTTACTACTTAATGATGCCACTGAGAAACCATCTCAGCTTATTGATGATTCAATTACTATTGTCAGTTGTCATAGTGCATTAAGAGAGGTTCAAGCATTACATGACTATTTACTTCATCAATTTAACGATACAGCCAACGACAAGGATAAATTAACACCAAAAGATGTGTTAGTGATGTGCCCACAAATAGAACAGTACGCGCCTTATGTTAACGCTGTATTCACTCGTGGTTGGCAAGATTTAACCGATGAAGTTCCACCCTTACCATGCTCAATAGCAGACAGAAGTGCGAAAGATAGTGATCCCTTAATTGCAGCTTTTAGCGAGCTACTGTCCTTACCTGATTCACGTTTTCAAGTAACGCAATTACTGAGCTATATTCGCTTGCCAGCTGTGGCCAATAAATTTTCGATTAATGCTGAAGACTGTGAAAAACTATCTCTTTGGTTAGAGCAGGCCACAATCCACTGGGGATTAGATCAAGCACATAAAGAAGCTTTACTCGGCGCACAAGCTAACAATCGTTTTACTTGGCAGCAAGGCTTATCACGGTTATTGCAAGGTTTCGCTTATTCCGATTCAGATAGCATTTATCAAGATCAATTGTTAATTGGTACAGTAGAAGGAGATGATGCAGTTTTACTTGGCCAGTTAATGCTATTTATAGAACAATTGCAGTTATTTTCTAATCAACTGAATACCGCTAGAACAGCAAAAGCTTGGCAAAGTTTTTTATTAACACAACTTGAGTTACTTTTTTCTACCAACACGACAGA
The DNA here is from genome assembly GCA_913061365.1 of uncultured Colwellia sp. Lineage (GTDB taxonomy): Bacteria > Pseudomonadota > Gammaproteobacteria > Enterobacterales > Alteromonadaceae > Colwellia. Next base: position 12,394 of record CAJXUT010000083.1, on the reverse strand, counting down.
GCAAACGTCTCAACAAACTAATAATCAAATTGATAACAGCCTTGCCATTATTGAACAAGCAATAGCCTCTTTAGTTGAATATTGTGAACATGCTGACTTTGATGATGAAATTGAATTATCAATTATTGTTGATTTTCTAAATAATCATTTCAGTCAAGGTGATGCTAGCCGCCAGTTTATGGTGGGGCAAGTGACATTTTGTTCAATGTTACCTATGAGAAGTATTCCTTTTAAAGTGATTGCTGTATTAGGCTTAAATGATGGCGAATTTCCACGACAACGTCCTGCATTGGGATTTGATCTAATAGCGCAAAGTAAAGCCGTTTTAGGTGATAGATCTCGTCGAGGTGATGATCGTTACCTATTTTTAGAAGCACTTATTTCCGCTAGAAAATCTCTGTATTTAAGTTATCAAGGAAGAAATATTAGAAATAATAATGAAAAACAACCTTCACTAGTATTAAAAGAGTTAATGGGGTATTTAGAACAAGGATATGGCTGGGATTTTGAAGGCAATGATTTATGTATTCATCAAATGGCAATGCAGCCATACAGCGAAGATAACTATTTAACTCAGCAAGGTTATGTTAATGTTCGGCCCAGTTTTGATCCTAATTGGCTGGTATTAGGTAAAAACGACTGTAACAATGAAACGAATCCCCCGTTACTACTTGATGAGAGTGATATATCACAGACTATAGAATCGCTACGTGCTGATGATATTATTCGTTTTTTTCAACACCCAAGTAAGTTTTTTGCTCAACATGCACTTAATTTATATTTAGGTATAAATGATGTAACACTCACTGATGTTGAGCCTTTTGCGGCAGATCACCTAGAGAACTATCTACTCAAGCAACAACTCCTTGCATCTGGCTTAGCGGAAAATAATAGTGACTCAATTGAGCAAGTAATTGATGTTGCTTCTTTATCAGGTAAATTTCCAGATTTACCCAGTACCCAATTACATTTTGATGAAGCAATTAGTGCCAGTGAGCAACTTGCCCAAGAAATAATAGCTCAAGGCTGTGAAAGCCCGGATCTTGTTGATTGTAAAATAGAGCTGAGTATCCCTTCGAATGACGCGACAGAAAACAAAATAACAATTACAGCCCAGTTACCTGTTAAAACAACTCATACTGGCATACGTCTGGTTTTATATCGCAGCTCTAGTGCTAAGCCCAAAGACTTGTTCACTTTATATTTACATCACTTAATTATGTTGGTGTGGCAGCAACAAAACAGTATAACAACAGACAATACGCCTAAAGCATTTGCTTTATTGAACCAGGTAGAAACAACACGGGGTTTTTATTTTAATACGAAAGCCCAAAAAGTTGAGCAATATAGCGTTAATTTACAGGGAGCTGATGAAGCTAAAACACAATTAATGCAATTACTTGGAGTGTATGCACAAGGAAGCAAGCAAGCGCTAATGCTGAATGGGGATTTAGCCGCACAAGTTTTTAAAGAATCACGAGGAAAGCGAGTAGAATTAACTCAAGAGCTTTTTGAGACTTTTTGGATGGGTTCTTCAATGCCCTCAGGAAGTATCCCAGGTTTTGGGGCTGATCCTTATATTCATTACTTTTGGCCTAAATGTCCTGAAATATCTGAACTCTCTTCATCTATAGAGTCTATTTATCAAGCGTTATACCTTAACGTATTAAAAGATAAAGCTGTAAAAGGAGCTAGTCGCTAATGTCAACAGATATGCAATTACAGAATTTATCTGCAGCAACAATTCCCTTAACAGGTCGACACCTTATTGAAGCGAGTGCTGGTACGGGCAAAACGTATAATATCACGCGTATTTATTTACGATTATTATTAGAAAGAGAATTAAAAGTAGAAGAAATTTTATTAATGACTTTTACTAAGGATGCAACACAAGAACTGCGAGGAAGAATTGATGCTTTTATTCGTCACGCATTAACCCATTGGCATGAACTCTGTGAAGAAGATGATTACTTTAAGGTAATTAGTAAGCAAGTTAGCAACAACAGAGCCGAAAGTGACGCTAAAATTCAATTTCTCTTAAAACGTGCGTTACTCTTTTTAGATGAAGCCGCTATTTTTACTATTCATGGTTTTTGCCAGCGAGCCTTAACACAACATGCTTTTACCAGTGGATTAGCATTCAATGCCAATATGTCTACAAATAGCAACGAATTAATTTTAGAAGCTTGCCAAGACTGGTATCGACAACTGGCTAAGCAAAACCCTGATGAGTTCACATTACTTAATCAATTTTGGTCTACACCAACGGCTTTCGTCAGTAGTTTTGCAAAAGCTATTTCACATAGCACTGAACTGAGTGTTGTTAATGTGCAAGAAATTGTTGATAGGTTTGTTGATTCAGCAAAACAAGCAGCTAGCGCTATAAACGAGAACTTAACGTTAATAAATGAAGGTTTAATTGCTCATAAAAAAGCTGATGAACAAGAAAAAAGGGCAGAGGAGCTTGTTAAATTACAAACGTGGTTAGCGCAAATTAGTCAATGTGATAGTGAAAGTGATTTACTCATGGCGATTAATCAACCTTTTCCAGATTATTTACTTAACGGTAATCGACATCCAAAGGCATTCAAAGTCTCGTTAGCTCAAGTGTTAGCAAGTTGTAAGCAAATTAAAGTTGACGTTAAAAACCTGACAAAAAATATCAATAAAGCTCAAGCTTTTTACATTGTACGGTTTGCAATCTATCGTATGCGAGAGCAAGTTCAGCAAACAAAAGAGCTTCATAATTTACTTGATTTCGATGATTTAATTAATACCTTAGCAAACTGTTTAAAAAATGAAGAAGAAAATCGCTTAGCTAAAACGCTCTTAGCGCAATATCCCGTTGCACTTATTGATGAATTTCAGGATACCGATCCTCAGCAATTTGCCATATTGCAAGGGATTTATTATCAAGAGTGTGCCCAACAACATAACTCTGCATTGTATTTAATTGGTGATCCTAAACAAGCTATTTATGGGTTTCGAGGTGGCGATATATTTGCTTACTTGAGTGCTCGTAATGACTGTGATTATCACTGGCTTATGGACACTAACTGGCGCTCAAGTCCTAATATGGTTTGTGCATATAACCAACTTTTCTTAGGAAAAGGAGATAACACTGTATTTGGATATGGCATCCCATACCAAGAAGTTCTTGCGGGTAAAGCAGACAAGCAACAAGCTGAGCGCGCAAAGGCGTTACAGTTTATTCATTTTTCAAGTGATAATGGTGAAACTAAGCAATCAGCTAGACCATTAATGGCAACATGGTGTGCAAATGAAATTGTTAAACTATTAACGGATGAAGATGTTAAACCACAAGATATTGCCATTTTAGTTAGAGATGGACGCGAAGCGGCAGATATAAAACAAGCATTACTCACTGCTAATTTGGCCAGTGTCTTTTTGTCTGATCGAGCAAACTTATTTTATAGTGAACAAGCAGTACAATTACTTAGCCTTTTAAAAGGAATATTAAATCCAGAAGATGAACGATTATATTTAAATGCATTGGCTAGTGGTTTATTAGGCTTTGACGCCGCCACTTTATATAAATTGCAGCAAGATGAAATAGCTTATCAAACATTAAAGTTTAATGTGATTGATTATAGAACTCAGTGGCAACGACAAGGTTTTATTGCGATGGCAATAAACTTAATGCACCAACACTTTAAAATTTCATTAGAAAATAAAGATAGGGCATTAACTAACCTTTTACACTTGTTTGAGATTCTACAATCAGCGAGTCAAAAATTTCTTCAACCACAAGAACTGCTTTATTGGTTTGAACAGCAATGTAGCGTAGAAACAAGTACTGTTAATAATGATGTAGAGGCAGAGCAACGTCTTGAAAGTGATGGTGATTTAATTCGCATCGTGACTCAACATGGTTCAAAAGGCTTAGAGTATCCTATTGTTTTTATACCGTTTGCAACGCGTCATAAAGATCCTCTTAAATTTGGTAACAAATCTGTTAGTTACATTGAATATCATAATAAAAAAGGGCAGCTGTGCTTAAGTTTAGATGGCGATGAGCAAGCAAAACTCGCTATGGCAAACGAAGCTTATGCTGAAACTATTCGATTACTCTACGTGGCAATAACACGTGCAGAAAGCCGTTGTTATATATTTACTTCATCATTTGATAAATACTTTCTCTCACCACTTGGACAAACACTGCAATGGCAAGACGAGCATAATATTGTTGAAAGCTTACAACAACTAGCTGATAAAACACCACAAACAACAAGTCTAGAGCAAGTTACGCTGAATGATATTGAAATTGATATATATCAGCCGAGCAACATTAATTGTGTAAACCAACAATTGGCTGAAGTTAGTCAATTTAAGGGGAAAATAGAGCGGAACTGGTGGCTTAGTTCTTTTTCTGCGTTAAGTCGAAATTTACGTCATAGCGGCGTATCAACACCGGATCGAGATACAGCCTTATTAAACGATGCAGAGATAACATTATTAAATAAAAATCGGCAATCGTTACGCTTTCAACTGGCTAAAGGTGCACATAGTGGCAACTTGTTACATGATATTTTAGAACATAGTGACTTCGTAATCGCTTATGAGTCATCAAGTGATTGGCAAGCGAGTATTAAGTGGCCGTTAGTAAAGTATGGTGAGCTACCACCTAGTTTTAATGAAAATGATCTCATGACTTGGCTTAATGAAATAGTACTATCTCCACTTGTTTTCGAACCCTTGATTGATACCGAAGAAGAAACAATTAACGCGGCTAGTCAGGTTGTTTGTGCTGAATCATTTTGTTTGGCTGATATTGCTATGCAAAAAACATTGCGAGAAAGTGAATTCTATTTTCCTATGGAAGAAGCTGATATAAGCGCATTGAGTAATTTGCTTACCGATCATCGAAACTCTGCACTAACTAATTTCAGTAATCCCTATGGTAAAAATCACGTTAGGCTACCCAGTTATCAGTCACTCAAAGGCATGATGCATGGCTTTATTGATTTGGTTTTTGAAAAAAATGGCAAGTTTTATGTGTGTGATTATAAGTCTAGCCATTTAGGGGATGATTTTAGTGATTATGATTTCTTTAGTTTACGCAATAATATTGAGCAAAATTATTATGATCTTCAATACCTGATTTATAGTTTAGCCTTACATCGATATTTACAGCAAAATGTATCTGATTATAATGCTGAGCAACATTTTGGCGGGATTTATTATCTATATTTACGTGGCATGACGAATGATGAGAAGTATCATGACAAGGGCGTTTACTTTAGAGAAATATTATCCGAAGAGTTAACACGCTTAGATGCTATTTTCACCGGTAAAAAAGATATAGAAACTGAAAATACTGCAACAACTAGAAGTGAGTCATGATTTTGCCCATTTATACTAATTTTGCTCAAGCAAAACAACAACTGGCTGACATTGAGGCGATTGATTATTTTTTTGCAAAAGAAATGATAGCAGCTTTGCAAAAAACGCATGTCTTTTCAGCAGAAAGTGAGAATATTCTTAATCATCTCTTTTTTGCATTAAGTGTTAGCTTACGAGCAGGGCATACCTGTTTGCCTTTATCAGAACTTGCTGATCAACAATGGGCAGTAGCGTTTGACGAGCAAGGAGTCTGTAGTCATCAAGGTTTCCCGTTTCCCCAAGAAAGTGAGTTACATAATATATTAACTTCACTCGATCTCAGTGAAAGTGCGCAACATCCTATCGTCTTTGATAATAGCTGCCTATATTTACGTCGTTACTTTCAATTTGAACGTACACTTGTAGACGATATTAAAAGCAGGTTAACGCAGCAGTCGTCTACCGATACTCAACATATAAAAAGCATAGTTGAGCAACTCTTTCCTGAATTAGGTAATGAACAAGCAGACACTATTGATTGGCAAAAAGTTGCTGTTGCTAACGCAATGAATAAAAACTTTTCTGTTATCGCCGGAGGGCCAGGCACAGGTAAAACCTATACAGTAACTAAGTTATTAGCTGCGTTAATTATGTTAAAAGATATTGATGCCCACGCTACAGCGCTTGAAATATCCTTAGTAGCCCCAACAGGTAAGGCAGCACAGCGGTTATCTGAGTCTATTATTAAGGCTGTTTCTGGTTTTAAAGGGTTAATTCATTATGATGTATTAGCCAAAATACCAACAGAAGCAAAAACTATTCATCGTTTACTTGGCGTTATTCCTAATAGTCCTAATTTTAGATACAACCAAAATAACTTATTAAATTGTGATGTTTTGCTTATTGATGAAGTGTCAATGGTTGATCTTCCTATGATGGCTCGAATATTTAGAGCTTTAAAAAGTTCAACAAGAGTTATTTTACTCGGTGATGCTGATCAATTGCCCTCTGTTGCTGTTGGTAGTGTATTAACTGATATTGCGCCTAGACCGCATTCGGGTTATAGCCAAACTAATCAGAGCTATTTGGTTCAAACGTGTGGCGTTGATAAAGAACGCTTGAATCAAGCCTTTACGCAACAGCAGATGGATAGTGATCATCTTAGCTTTTTGCTCACTAGCAGGCGTTTTGATGGTGAAGGTGAAATAGGCAGGTTAGCTGCTCATGTTATAAAGGGAGAGTCCACAGAAGGCTGGCAACTGTTACAAACAGCTACTAAGTCTAAAACCAAACAGTTAGTACTGGTTGATGGCGATGTACATTCATGGCTTTCTTCTCTTGTAACGCAATATTACCAAGGTATTAGTGTGTGCTCTTCCATTGAAGATGCGTTTGCCTTGCTGACAAAATTTCGTATTCTTTGTGTTACTCGCCAAGGTGAATTTGGCGTTGATGCGATAAATCAATGGGTTAAAGAAAAGTTATTAGCTAAATCTTTTCAGGCTTGGGAACAAACTCAACCAAATTATCACGGAATGCCAATTATGATCAGCGAAAATGATTATCGCCTTGGACTTTTTAATGGTGATATTGGCATACTTTGGCATGTTAACAGCGAGAGTAATGAGAATAGTAAACAATTGATGGCTTTTTTCGAACAACCTAAAACGGAAGAAGGTGTAGTACCGTATAAAACTTTCTTACCTTCAAGGTTACCAAAGTATGATAGCGTGTACGCGATGACCATTCATAAAACACAAGGGAGTGAGTTTGAGCACGTAGCCATGTTATTGCCCAAACAAAGCAACAATTCACTTTTATCACGAGAGTTGCTTTATACCGGAATAACGCGAGCAAAAACAATGTTAACTGTTGCGAGTAGTAAACAAACGTGGCAACAAGGCGTTAGTAGTGCGGTAAAACGTTTTTCAGGTTTTAAATTAGTAGAGTAGTTATAAATCGAGCTCAAATTTAACAATATTGATATACTTATATTAACTTTGAATTCAAAACTAATTTGCCACACTTAAATAGAATGATAAGAAGCAGATAAACCAATAACATTTTTAGGAAACAAAATTTCAATGCAATTAATGAATATAGATAAAGCCCGTTACAGAAAACATTTAAATATTGTCATCGTTGGCTTTATTGCAACACTACTAATATTGGCGTTAGTTTTTGGACAATTACTCATCATCAGTTTTAGTGAAGAAGGAGTAAATAATTTCAAATATAATTTACTGGGTGTAATCTTGTCGTTGTTAGCTTGTATGGCCACACTTCATTCTTTAAAGACATCTGAGTTCTTCAAAGAAATCCATTATGTTTGGCAAATTAAACAAATACAAAATTTAGTTTATCGTAAATTGAAAAAAATTGAGAAAGCCGCTAAAAATTTGGAAATAGAGGGGTTAATTGTTTTAACTTTTTATTACCAAAGCCAACAACAAGTATATCAACTTGATGACAACACTTTGACTATTAGCAAAGTAAATAAAAAACTAACTGATTTACAGGAACTTATTGCTGAAAATAACTTAACGGTTGATGTTGAACAATTTGATAAAAAACTGATTGCTAGTTTTTAATTGCATTACCTAATAAAATTGAATGCTTAAACATAAAAAAACCAGTACTTATTAAGTACTGGTTTTTATGTTTTTATCATCAACAAACCTTATTAAAGGTCAGTCTAAGTATAGAAAACTATCTTGCACGGAAAATAATGCGACCTTTAGATAAATCATATGGTGTTAGTTCAACTGTTACTTTATCACCAGTTAAAATACGAATGTAGTTTTTACGCATTTTGCCTGAAATATGAGCAGTCACTACGTGGCCATTCTCTAATTCAACTCGGAACATTGTGTTAGGTAAAGTGTCTAGAACTGTACCTTGCATTTCGATATTTTCTTCTTTCGCCATGGGGCGGTAAACCTCTATATGTTGTGCAAAAAAGCCATTATTTCTATTTAAATTGTTAGAATTTATGACTGATAAAAAAAGCTGCGCGAATGATGCCTAATTGCTCGACCAAAGTAAAGCTTTGTCATTGTTTATTTAGCATGTTTATTACTTTTTTAGCCTTTTAACGGCTTTCTTTCAATTAACTGCCATTCTAAGTTAATAAATCTTTCGTGCGGATAATAACTATTCTTATAATTCATCTTTTGACAGGCATCTATTTGATAGCCTAAATACAAGTAAGGTAGCTTCATTTTCCGACATAAATCAATTTGCGTCAAAATAGAAAAGCGGCCCAAACCATGATTTCTAAAATCTGGATGATAAAAAGTATAGACCGCAGATAAACCATTGGTAAGGACATCGGTTACTGCAACACAGATAAGTTGTTCAACTCCCTCCACAACCTCCCAAGTTTCTATAAAAAGTTGTGTGGTGAGTTTACTACTGAGGAAACTTTCAAATTGTTGAACATTAGCAGGGTACATGCTGCCATCTTGATGAAAGGTATTGATGTAATTTTCATACAAAGGGTAATAGTTATCTTCAATTTGATCAGAGTATTTAACGATGAAGTTAGCATTACGCTTTAAAGATCGTTTTTGACTTTTTGAAGGGGTAAAAGCAAACGTTAAAATACGAATAGAATGGCAGGCTGAGCAGTTTGGACAGTAAGGTCGATAAGATTGCTCTCCACTTCGGCGAAAACCCTCTGCCATTAATGAACTATAACTTTGTTTATTTTGTAATCTTTCATCTACTGCAATTAATAGTCGTTCTTCTTCCTTGGGTAGGTAGCTACAGGGAAAAGTTTTAGTAATACCAACTTTAAAATTATTATCATTCATACAACGACTTCTTTAGTTTACCAATGCGAGATAGCAACAACATATTACTCAATGAATAACTCTCGTGATTGCCAAAAATCATCCGTAATCTCTTTATTTATAGCAGTTTGTTTACAGGCTATAAAGTTTTTCCGTGATATTTCTATCGCGCCCATATCGGCTAAAAAAGGATTAAGCAACTGACAATCTATAAAATCAATATCAATCGACTTAAGTAATTCACCTAATGCAATTAATGCAAATTTTGATGCGTTAGCAGAGGTGTAAAACATTGATTCACCGGAGAAAAAACCATTAATTGCGACACCATATAAACCGCCCACTAAAACATGTTCATCAACAGAGTTTCTCTCCCAAACTTCAATAGAGTGAGCAAAGCCTAATTGATGTAAATTAATATAGGCATTTTCCATTTCAGATAAAATCCATGTGCCATCGTCTCTAAAAGGTGCATTTGCACACAAGGCTATGACCTCTTTAAATGCACTGTTTAAGGTGATTTTATAAGGTGATTTTTTTATTGCCTTTCTCAACGTACGGTTAATACGTAAATCTTTTAGTTTTATAATAGCTCGAGGGTTAGGTGACCACCATAGCAAGGGGTCATTATCGCTAAACCAAGGGAATATACCCTGAGTGTAGGCATTTATTAAGCGTTGTGGTTGCAAATTACCTCCAACAGCTAATAAGCCATTAGGTTCGGTAAGTGCAAGCTCTACAGGAGGAAAAATTAAGCTATCATCGTTTAGTTGATATAGGCTCATAAAGTATACAAAAGATTATATTGGTTGGGATTAAAATATGTCACTAGGTAAATTCACTTTGTGAAAATAAACGTATGTAGAAATACATTGTAAATTTCATTGATAGCAGAAGCTAAAATTCTCCACTATCAATGAACTTTAATTGACTATTGCGCGTCTAGGAAACGTTCAGCGTCTAGTGCTGCCATACAACCAGCACCTGCTGAAGTGATTGCTTGACGGTAAATATGATCAGCAACATCACCAGCAGCAAAGATTCCTTCAATGCTCGTTTGCGTTGCATTACCTTGAGTACCACTTTCAATGGTTAAATAGCCATCTTTCATGTCTAATTGATCAGCAAAAATGTCAGTATTAGGTTTGTGACCAATAGCAATAAATACACCGGCTACATCAATAACTTCAGTCTCATCAGATTTAGTATCTTTTAAACGTAAACTCGTAACACCCATATTATCGCCTAACACTTCATCTAAAGTACGGTCAGTGTGAAGTACAATATTTCCGTTTTTAACTTTCTCAGCTAAACGGTCTGTTAATATTTTCTCTGAACGGAAAGTATCACGACGATGAACTAAATGTACTTCGCTGGCAATATTAGATAAATAAAGCGCTTCTTCTACAGCTGTGTTACCACCGCCAACAACCGCTACTTTTTGGTTTTTGTAAAAGAAACCATCACAGGTTGCACAAGCTGAAACACCACGACCCATAAATGCTTCTTCAGAAGGTAAACCTAAATATTGTGCAGATGCGCCAGTACAGATAATTAAAGCATCACAAGTAAATGTACCACTATCGCCAGTTAACGTAAAAGGGCGTTTAGAAAAGTCTACTTTGTTGATGTGATCGAAAATAATTTCAGTATCAAATTTTTCTGCATGTTTCTGCATACGTTCCATTAATGCTGGACCAGTTAAATCATCAGCATCACCTGGCCAGTTTTCGACTTCTGTCGTTGTGGTTAATTGCCCACCTTGTTGCATCCCTGTAATCATTACTGGTTTTAGGTTTGCTCTGGCTGCATACACAGCCGCAGTGTAACCTGCAGGGCCTGAACCTAGAATAAGTAGGGGACAATGTCTAACGTCGCTCATGAATGAGTTCTCCGGAGTTTATTTTTAACAAATAGAATTTTGTAATTGATATAGTTTAATAATTGGGATGATAAGGGGTTCTATCAAGGGTGTACAGTGGCTTTAACGCTATATTATTTAAAATGGGCATAAAAAAAGAGTGCAAATGATGAATTTGCACTCTTTGATATAAACTATAATACGTTTACAAATACATAATTGTTTAAATTATAAACTTGCTGCCGCTTTTTCCGGTGCTAAATAATCATAACCTAATACATCAGCAACAGGTTTGTAAGTAATTTTACCACCCAGAACGTTTAAGCCAGCTAGTAAGTGCTCGTCATCTAATAATGCTTGTTTAGCGCCTTTGTTTGCAAGTGTTACAGCAAATGGCATTGTTGCATTAGTAAGCGCCATTGTTGAAGTACGCGCAACGCCACCTGGCATATTAGCTACACAGTAATGAACAACATCGTCAACAACATAAGTTGGATCTTGATGAGTTGTCGCTTTTGATGTTTCAAAACAACCACCTTGATCAATGGCTACATCAACAACTACAGCGCCTTTTTTCATCATTTTGATGTGTTCAGCGGTAACAAGTTTAGGCGCTGCTGCACCTGGAATTAACACTGCGCCAATTACTAAATCAGCATCAACAATTAATTGGTCCATTGCATCTGCAGATGAATAAACTGTTTTGATACGGCCATCAAACTCTGTATCTAATTGACGTAAACGAGGTAATGAACGATCTAAAATTGTTACGTCAGCATCCATTCCTACTGCCATGCGAGCAGCTTGAGTACCAACAACACCACCACCAACGATTAATACTTTAGCTGGAGCAACACCCGGAACACCACCTAATAACGCACCTAAACCACCTTGTGCTTTTTCTAATGCATGAGCGCCTGCTTGAATAGACATACGACCTGCAACTTCTGACATTGGCGCTAATAATGGTAAGCCGCCTGTTGCAGCTGTAACTGTTTCATAAGCGATACAAATAGCGCCTGATGCAACGAGTAATTCTGTTTGCTGTGGATCTGGAGCTAAATGTAAATAAGTAAATAATATTTGACCTTGACGTAACATTTTACATTCAACAGGTTGAGGTTCTTTTACTTTAATAATCATATCTGCTGTTGCAAAAATTTCTGCAGCACTATCAATAATTTTTGCACCAGCAGCAATGTATTGTTCGTTATCAAAACCAATTGAAGCACCACCGTTGTTTTCAACAATCACTTCATGACCATTTACTACTAACTCTTTAACGCCAGCAGGAGTTAAACCAATGCGGTATTCATGGTTCTTAATTTCTTTAGGTACACCTATAATCCTGTCTCTTATACACATCTCCGAGCCCACGAGACGTAGAGGAATCTCG
>CAJXUT010000082.1 GCA_913061365.1 uncultured Colwellia sp. | reverse complement strand
GGCAGCGTCAGATGTGTATAAGAGACAGTCATTATATTCAGTAAACTATTGTTGTGTGAAGTGAAGATTTAAAAATGCTTACTTTCCTTATAAATAATAGTAAATAGTCATACAGCGCTACTACATACTACTTAAAGTTTATGATAAAATCGCGCCCAATCTAAAAGTAGGCAGTAACTTACTTTTTGTAACTATTCATAAATTGTCATATTTGTGGCACTTTAATTAAAATATTATGTATATATTTAGTCATATTTTAATTTAAGTGACAGGATAAATTGGCAATAGTAGATATAAATGAATTGTTGCGCCCCTTTAACTATTTTATGCATGAGTATATAAAACTATGTCTGAGAACAAATTTGAAACTATTGAGCAACGTGTAAGTTACGGTGTAGGTCGTCAATTAGGTGACCAATTACGTAACAACCCATTTAAAGAATTTGATATTACTGCTGTTCAAGCTGGTATTGCTGATGCACTTGCTAATGCAGAAAGTCAAGTATCTGATGAAGACTTAAACGCTGCATTCTCAATTGTTTCTAAAAAGTTACAAGAGCAAGAGCAAGCTATCGCTAAAGAAAAAGCTGCAGAAGGCGAAGCTTTCTTAGCTGAGAATGCTAAACGTGATGAAGTAACAGTAACTGAGTCTGGTTTACAGTATGAAGTAATCACTACTGGCGAAGGCGAAAAACCTACTGCTGCAAGCACAGTAAGTGTTCATTATCACGGAACATTCGCAAATGGCGATGTTTTTGATAGCTCTGTTGAACGTGGCCAACCGGCTGAGTTCCCAGTTGGCGGTGTTATCGCTGGTTGGACTGAAGCATTACAGTTAATGACTGAAGGCAGTAAATGGAAATTAACTATTCCATATAGCTTAGCGTACGGTGAACAAGGTTCACAAGGTGCTATACCACCTTATTCAACGTTAGTATTTGACGTTGAATTATTAAGCGTTGTTAGCTAATTAGATTTTTTAAAGCCCTCAATTGAGGGCTTTTTTTTAAGTCGTTTATTATTAAGAGGTAAGTGTGGCAGCTCAGCAACTTGAAACTTTATTTAATAATTATATAAAGGCATTTAGTTCTTATGATCTCGATGCAGTCATTGCTTGTCATCATTTTCCCTGTACTTTACATACACCAGATAAAATAGTGTTGATCAATACTATTGATGACTGTAAACAAGAGTTTAATGATATTTTTACGCAACTTAAACAAGCTAATACCACGAAAATAATCGCTCGAAAGGCGAGTTATTTACCGATCAAAGATGGTTTATTGCTTGTTTGTATCGATTGGGATTTTATTGATAATCAAGGACAAGTCTTCACCGATTTTTGTGCTTATTATCATATATCTACTTTAAATAATGATGAACAAAAATTATCGATCGTTAATGTTGTTTCGCATGAGCTATCAAACTCATTATCATTAGAAAATGCGTTATCAATAAATGGCTAATATTAGCCTTATTAGTTTAAAAGAGAATAAAAATGAAAGTAAAAGTAGCCATATTAGGCTGTAGTGGACGTATGGGACGCAATCTTATTCAAGCTGCCTACGAACACAGAAGTATTGAATTAGTGGGTGGTACAGTAAGAGAAAGCTCATCTTTTGCAGATTTTGATTTAGGTGAGTTGGCAGGTATTGGTGCCATTGGTTTAAAAACTTCAACACAATTATCAGATTTGTCTGAGGCTGAAGTATTAATTGACTTTACCTCTATTGAAGCAAGTTTAGAAAATATTAAATGGTGTCAAAAGAATAATAAATCATTAGTTATTGGTACTACGGGCTTTAATGATGAACAAGTACAAATAATTGAAAAAGCAGGTGAAAAAATGCCTGTAATTTTAGCACCAAATACGTCTGTTGGTGTTAACTTGATGTTTAAGCTATTACAAATTACTGCAAAAGCAATTGGTGACTATACTGATATCGAAATTTTTGAAGCACATCATCGCTTTAAAAAAGATGCACCGTCAGGCACTGCGGTAAAAATGGGTCAAGTTATTGCGGATACACTTGATCGTGATTTAAATAAAGTAGCCGTTTATGGCCGTGAAGGTATAACTGAAGAGCGAGACCGAGAAACTATTGGTTTTGCTACGGTTAGAGCCGGCGATATTGTGGGCGAACATACCGCATATTTTGCTGATTTAGGCGAGCGAATAGAAATTACACATAAAGCAAGTTCTCGTATGACGTTTGCTTTAGGCGCAATGCGCGCAGCATTTTGGTTAAGTAATGCCGATAACGGCTATTATGACATGCAAGATGTATTAGGTCTTAAAGATTAGATAACTAGTGTTTTTAGCCGTTTGGCTGTTGAAATACTAATAATCATATAAAAGAATGAGTTTTTACAATTATTACTAGACGAAAGATGCCTACAAGCGTAAAATAAGTGGATTTTGTCAAAAATTTAGCTGAAAGCCGATTTTTGGCATTTTTTATGTGCAAATTTTGTGACTGTTTACGATTTTTTTGAAATGACTTTTAACGTCGTTCAAAAGCATTATTGTTGTTGCGTTTCTTTCTTCTCTTTGGAGGTTACATTGGCTATATCTGCTATTTTGGTACTGGAAGACGGTACTCTATTTAAAGGCACCGCGATTGGTGCACAGGGAACGGCTGTTGGTGAAGTAGTATTTAATACTTCAATGACAGGTTATCAAGAAATCCTTACCGATCCTTCATATGCAGAACAAATTATCACCCTGACTTACCCGCATATTGGTAATACAGGTACTAACTGTGAAGATAAAGAATCAGAGTCAATTGTTGCTAAAGGTTTAGTGATCAGAGACTTACCTCTTTTAGCTAGTAACTTTAGAAATGAGCAAAATTTAAGTGAATACTTAATTGCTAATAATATTTTAGGTATTGCTGATATTGATACACGTAAGCTAACTCGCATTTTACGTGAAAAAGGTGCACAAAATGGCTGTATCTTAACGGTTAATGATGATAGTGATGAAAGCTTGCAAGTAGCACTAGATAACGCTTTAGCCCAAGCGAAAGGTTTTCCAGGCCTTAAAGGTATGGATTTAGCTAAAGTAGTTTCTACCAAAGAACAGTACCAATGGACCTCAGGAAGCTGGGCATTAGGTAGTGCAATGGGTGAAGGTTTCTCTGAGCCAGAAAACTTTGACTTTCACGTAGTAGCCTACGATTTTGGTGCTAAGCGTAATATTTTACGTATGTTGGTTGACCGCGGCTGTAAATTAACCGTAGTTCCTGCACAAACACCAGCTAGTGAAGTTTTAGCGATGAATCCAGATGGTATCTTCCTATCAAATGGCCCTGGAGACCCTGAGCCGTGTGATTATGCTATTACAGCAATTAAAGAATTTTTAACAACGGATATCCCTGTATTTGGTATTTGTTTAGGTCATCAGTTGTTAGGTTTAGCTAGCGGTGCAAAAACCATCAAAATGAAGTTTGGTCATCATGGCGCCAACCATCCAGTGAAAGATATAGATCGTGATGTTGTGATGATTACCTCGCAAAACCACGGCTTTGCTGTTGATGAAAGTAACTTACCTGATAACTTGAGAGCTACACACACATCGCTATTTGACGGTTCTTTACAAGGTATTCATCGTACAGATAAACCAGCCTTTAGTTTCCAAGGTCACCCTGAAGCAAGTCCAGGCCCACATGATGCTGCTCCATTGTTCGATCATTTTATTGATCTAATCAAAGCATATAAAGCTTAAGCAAGATAAAAAAGAGAGAATAAAGACATGGCAAAAAGAACAGATTTAAAAACTATCTTGATTTTAGGTGCAGGCCCAATTGTTATTGGTCAAGCCTGTGAGTTTGATTATTCAGGTGCCCAAGCATGTAAAGCATTACGTGAAGAAGGCTATCGAGTAGTATTAGTTAACTCTAATCCCGCTACGATAATGACTGACCCTGATATGGCTGATGCAACTTACATCGAGCCAATTCATTGGGAAGTTGTTAGAAAAATTATTGAAAAAGAACGTCCTTGTGCAGTATTACCCACTATGGGTGGCCAAACGGCATTGAACTGTGCGCTTGAATTAGAAGCCAAGGGCGTTTTAGCAGAATTTAATGTTGAAATGATCGGCGCTACTGCAGATGCAATTGATAAAGCAGAAAACCGTGATCGTTTTGACAAAGCAATGAAAAATATTGGCTTAGAATGTCCACGTGCTGAAATTGTTCATACCATTGATGAAGCTCACGCCGCAGTTAAGCATTTAGGTTTCCCATGTATTATACGTCCATCTTTCACCATGGGTGGAACAGGTGGTGGTATTGCTTATAACATTGAAGAATTCAATGAAATCTGTACACGTGGTTTAGATCTGTCGCCAACTTCAGAATTATTGATTGATGAATCATTAATTGGTTGGAAAGAATATGAAATGGAAGTGGTTCGAGACAAAAATGATAACTGTATCATTATTTGTTCTATCGAAAACTTCGACCCTATGGGTATTCATACGGGTGACTCTATCACTGTTGCACCTGCGCAGACGCTAACAGACAAAGAATATCAAATCATGCGTAATGCATCACTTGCGGTATTACGTGAGATTGGTGTAGAAACGGGTGGTTCAAACGTACAGTTTGGTGTTTGTCCTGATACGGGCCGTATGGTTATCATTGAGATGAACCCACGTGTTTCTCGTTCATCGGCACTAGCATCAAAAGCAACGGGTTTCCCAATTGCTAAAATCGCAGCTAAATTAGCGATAGGTTATACGCTTGATGAGTTAACAAATGATATTACTGGCGGTAAAACACCTGCATCATTTGAACCAACGATAGATTACGTTGTAACTAAGATTCCACGCTTTAACTTTGAAAAATTTGCAGGCTCAGAAGATAGACTAACAACGCAAATGAAGTCAGTTGGTGAAGTAATGGCTATTGGCCGTAACCAACAAGAATCATTACAAAAAGCGTTACGTGGCTTAGAAGTAGGCGTAAACGGTTTTGATCCTATGGTTGATGTAACGCAGCCAGGTGCTAAAACAAAAATTATGCATGAGTTACAAGAAGCTGGTGCAGATCGTATTTGGTATGTTGCTGATGCTTTCCGTTTAGGTTTAAGTGTTGATGATATTTTCCGCTTAACCAAAATTGATCGTTGGTTCTTAGTACAAATTGAAGACATTATCTTAGAAGAAGCTAAAGTGTCTGAAGGTGGCTTAAAAGTATTAAACGCAGATTACTTGCGTAAACTTAAGCGCAAAGGTTTTGCCGATGCTCGCCTTGCTGATGTTATTGGTGTGGCAGAAGCTGAAATTCGTAAGAAACGTCACAACGCTGATATTTTCCCCGTTTATAAGCGAGTTGATACCTGTGCTGCTGAATTTAGCTCAGATACTGCTTACATGTATTCTACCTATGATGAAGAATGTGAAGCAGCACCAACAGATAAAGATTCAATCATGATCTTAGGTGGTGGACCTAACCGTATCGGCCAAGGTATTGAGTTTGATTACTGTTGTGTTCATGCTGCATTAGCACTACGTGAAGATGGTTTTGAAACAATCATGGTTAACTGTAACCCTGAAACGGTTTCTACTGATTATGATACGTCTGATAGATTGTACTTTGAATCAATCACCTTTGAAGATGTATTAGAAATTGTACGCATTGAAAAACCAAAAGGCGTTATCGTTCAATATGGTGGTCAAACACCACTTAAACTAGCGCGTGCATTAGAAGCTGCAGGTGTACCAATTATCGGTACTTCACCAGATGCAATTGACCGTGCAGAAGACAGAGAGCGCTTCCAACAAGCAGTTGATCGTTTAGGTTTATTACAACCTGAAAATGCTACTGTAACTTCAATAGATGAAGCAATGGCTAAAGCGGAGACTATCGGCTTCCCATTAGTTGTTCGTCCATCATATGTATTAGGTGGTCGTGCGATGGAAATCGTTTATGACCTAGATGATTTACGTCGCTATATGACAGAAGCCGTAAGTGTTTCAAATGACTCTCCTGTATTACTTGATCATTTCTTAGATGATGCAATTGAAGTAGATATTGATGTTATCTGTGATGGCGAAAAAGTGGTTGTTGGCGGTATTATGCAGCATATTGAACAAGCTGGTGTTCACTCAGGTGACAGTGCATGTTCATTGCCAGCATATAGCTTAAGCAAAGAAATTCAAGATGTGATGCGCAAGCAAGTATCTGATTTAGCATTTGAGCTAGGTGTTATTGGCTTAATGAATACTCAAATGGCGGTTAAAGATGGCAAGGTTTATTTAATCGAAGTAAACCCACGTGCTGCTCGTACTGTACCATTTGTATCGAAAGCAACTTCAATACCACTTGCTAAAGTAGGTGCTCGTGTAATGGCTGGTAAGTCTCTTACTGAGCAAGGCATTACAGAAGAAGTTATTCCACCATTTTATTCAGTAAAAGAAGTGGTTATTCCATTTAATAAATTCCACGGTAGTGACCCGCTTGTTGGCCCTGAAATGCGCTCAACAGGTGAAGTTATGGGTGTTGGTAATACGTTTGAAGAAGCCTATGCTAAAGCTAACTTAGGTGCTGGTGAGTCTGTTCCTAAATCAGGCAGAGCATTAATTTCAGTACGTAACTCTGATAAGGTACGTGTTGTTGAATTAGCTAAGCAGATGGTTGCTTTAGGCTATGAATTAGATGCTACGCATGGTACTGCAATCATTTTAGGTGAAGCGAATGTTCCTGTACGTTTAGTAAATAAAGTACATGAAGGTCGCCCACATATTCTTGATAGAATTAAGAACAGTGAATATAGCTACATTATTAATACCACTGAAGGCCGTAAGGCAATAGAAGATTCAAAAGTATTACGTGGTGGTGCATTACGTTATAAAGTTGCTTATACTACTACGCTTAATGCTGCTTTTGCTGCTTGTCAAGCGCATGCTGCGGATGATAGAAATACAGTAACTTCGATACAAGAGTTACATAAATTATGTAGCTAAGAAATATAAGACATTTACTAAGTTTTAGTATTTGTCTTTCCTAATTTTTTATAAAGGTGGTTTTGCTTTATGAGTGAACCGCCTTTATCGTTTGAATAAGAAGAGTAAAATGACTAAATACCCAATGACCCTTCGTGGTGCTGAACTGTTAAAAGAAGAGCTTAGAGTACTAAAAACGGAGAAGCGTCCGCGTATTGTAAAAGATATTGCAGATGCACGTGAGCATGGCGATTTAAAAGAGAATGCTGAATACCATGCAGCCAAGGAAGAACAAGGTTTTTGTGAAGGCCGTATTCAAGATATTGAAGGTAGATTATGTAATGCACAAATTATTGACATAACTACTATTCCTAATCACGGTAAAGTTATCTTTGGTACTACTGTTAAATTACTCAATATCGATACAGAAGTAGAAGTTACCTATCAAATTGTTGGTGATGATGAAGCTGATTTTAAAACGGGAAGAATTTCTTTAAATTCACCTATTGCTCGTGGCTTAATTGGCAAAGAAGTTGATACTGAAATTGATATCACTACACCAGGTGGTGTGGTTGAATATGAAATTATATCAGTAGATCATATATAAACTTTTCTTAATTAAGAATAGTACATAGAAAGCTTCTAAAGCGTTTCTATTTTTATAATAGTAGTAACGCAATGATATTTAGTAAACCTCAAATCTATAAAGAAATGAGGTTTTTTTATGTCCAAATAAACGTCAAAACTGTTTGCTATCATATTCTACAAGATGAATGTTATTAACATTAGACTGATGATAAATTTATAATATTCGCCAAACCCATTAATGGGATTGTGTTATTAATGAAGGGTAGGTTGTTCGAAAGAAATAAGTGCATTTGATGCAGTATTTTTTAATATAAAACATTGTGTTGCCCCTTTCTTTGCTGAACTCTCTAGCTGCATTATTTCTTGTTTTTTGAATGAGCTGTTAGATACGATTACTGCTGAACAATTCCCTTTACTTAAGACTGAAGTAATATGGGTTAATGCAATTTTTTGGTTGCTCTTAAGTGAGTTCTTGTAATTAACCATAAGGATTTTAGAAGAGTCTATTCCGTGAATTTTTGCAAGTTGCTCTATTGAACTTTCTTCAGGGTTAATGAATAAAACCCATTTGTGTTGTTCCTTATGTTGCTGACATATATGAGCATATTGATTTGATAACTCGAGATTATTATCAACTTGGGTAAGCTGTAACCAGTGAGTATTAGCATTTTTTGAGTTATTGCTAGTCGTTGCATTAATCATTATCAGATACCTTTTAATTATCAGCTTAAGTTAAAAACATCATGATTACTGTTTTTACACCCAGTACATGTTTTTATATACAGTATATTTGTTTTGGATGATTTTCAAGCACTATTTGTTAAAAGTAGAAATTTATTTTAATTATTTTTACGAAGATTATTGCAATATTAGATAATGCTCATATATGATAAAGCTAAATTAACTTGTCTAAGGAATTGAATATGAAAATAGAAGTGAATTTACTTGAAGGACAACAACTGAAAGCGAGTTTTGGTGATCATGAAATTATTAGTGATCAAAGTATTTCTGCCGGTGGTAAGGCTGAAAAGCCTGAACCTTTCGATTACTTTTTAGCAAGTATGCCATTATGTGCAGCTTTTTATATGCGAAAATTTTGTCAACAACGAGACATTAGTACAGAAGGGTTGAAAGTAGTACAAAATAATGAAAATGTGTGTGAAGAGGATCATTATAAGAAAAGAATTACACTTGAAGTAACGCTTCCTAACGACTTTCCTAAAAAATATAATAAAGCGATACTTGCTGCTGCTAATACTTGTACGGTTAAAAAAGTAGTTCAAGCAATGCCTGAATTTGATATAAATATTGTTTAAATCGTCTCGTTAGATGTTGTTTATGCAGGGTTTGAAAAACTATCGGATCCTGTCATTTTACTTCCGCTTACTTTAATCTGAATATAAATACTCCTCTCTCATTTTCAAAAAAACTATTTAGCGTTATAAATTATTAATCAATGCTATTGATTAATATTATTGATGTAATTTTCTTTGGTAAATTACAATTGCAATAAAGGTTTAACCGCTATTTCTTTTTCAAAACTATTAAATATCATCTCTATATATCTTCAATTCTCGCTAGCGAGGTTATACAGATTTTGTTATTGTGTTGGTTATATTATAAGTTTTCATCTTGATAGACTTTTGTAATACAAAATAATAATCGTATGATAGTAATATGAGTAATAATATGAACGATAGCATGAAAATAATATTGGCAGATGATCACCCTTTATTTCGCCAAGCGTTAACGCTTATCCTAAAGGCAAACTTCTCTAACGCTGAAATTATAGAAGCACAAACAATTCCAGAATTAGAACAACAATTAGTAAAATATCAAACAGCAGATTTATTGTTACTTGATCTTGATATTCCTGGTGCTCAAGGCTTTAATAGCTTGATCAGTATTAGGCGCTCTTATCCTGATTTAGGCGTAGTCATCATTTCAGGTTTTGAAGATAAAGAAACTATTCATAAAGCTATGAATCATGGTGCGGCGGGATTTATTCCTAAATCAACACCTGTTCCGGACATGTTATTAGCGATGAAAGCTGTGCTTAATGGCACGCTGTGGACGCCTGATGGTGAGTTTAATCCTAAAAAGCAAAGTGGCACGACGGCTGATGATAAAATAGCATCACTAACACCTAAACAATACAATATCTTATTAATGTTTGCTGATGGCTTACTTAATAAACAAATTGCGTATGAATTAGGTTTATCTGAATCAACGATTAAAAGTCATGCCAGTACCATTTTTTTAAAGCTAGGTGTGCGTAATCGTACTCAAGCGGTAATTGTTTTAAATGAAGTACAATTAAATCAAGGTTCATTCGGTCCATAGTAAACACGTTAAACTCCCCAAAATGCTTATGGTATTTTGGGGAATATCTACTTTAAATTTTTAATTGTCAGTAGGGTAGCTTTTATGAGCATAATTATTCTCAAGCTCTTTACTTAACAATGAACTCATTAATGAACGTAGAGAGATAGGTTTTATTATTTTACGCAAATAGCCTATATCTGCTTGCTTCGCTAGAGACATTAAGTTGTTATCCGTAGTTGCAGTGATAAGTATCGCAGGTAAAGAATAATGGCTTATTGTTCTTATTTGCCCAATTAACTCTATACCATTGACGTTATTTTCTGAAAGTGGCGGTAGGTGCTTATCGTTAGCATAAACTTTACTAGAAAAAAGCTCATTATCATCTTGATGCCCAGTTAACTGAAAGTCGACTAATAAAATATCTATTTCATCTTCATGTTCTGCATATACTTTTTTAGCTTCTTGTGGAGAGCTCGCTGTAAACACCTGACATTGCCATGCTGTTAATAACTCAGTCATACCGGACAATATATTCTCTTCATTATCTATACATAACACGCCGACACCTTGTAAGTTCATACTCGCAGGGCGTGGAGTGTACTCAGGTAGTGATGGTGCAGCGCAAATAGGAACGTTAACACTAAACAAACAACCGCGATTTACTTGAGATTTTAAATCAATGCTATGATCAAGAATACTCGCTAAACTTCTGGCAATATTTAATCCCAACCCAAGGCCTTTTGGACCAATGGCATTAGTACTATCGAGCTGAGTAAACTGCTCAAAAACCTGTTGCTGTTTGTCTTCTGGAATACCTGGTCCATTATCAAACACTTGAATTGAAAGCTCATTTCCCTGTCTACGACAGCCTAGTAAAACTTTACTATTGTTGGTGCTGTTAAAGCGATGTGCATATCGAAAAGCATTTGATAGAAAATTTTGTACAATTCGGGCTAATAAAGTGATATCACTCGCAATATATAATTTGCTCGATTTAAAATGAAAATCCGTTTTATATTCTTTTGTTAAGGCTGAAAACTCTGACGTTAACATTGTGAATAATTGATTAACTTCAACGGGAACAATGTTGGGTGAAATATTACCACTCTCAATTCGCGCAATTTCGTTGAGATCAAGCAACAAGTTATTAGCAATTTCTAATGAATTATCAATTTGCTTAATTTGTTCTCGCTCTTCCTTACTTACTTTAGGACTTAAAGTAATAGCAGAAGAAAATAGTCGTGCAGCTGAAAGGGGTTGTAGCAAGTCATGACTACAAGCTTTTAAATATTGGCTTTTCTTGATATGTGCTTGCTCAGCCTTTACTTGTGCTTCAGCGAGTTCACTATTCGCTTGCGCTAATTCTTTATTGGCCTGCTCAAGTTCAGCAGTGCGATATCGAACCCGTGACTCTAAATCGGTATTTTCTTCTTTTAGTACTTTTTCTGTTTGACGATATTTAGTGATGTCAGAAAATATCATTACAAAACCACCACCGGGAATAGGGTTCCCCTCAATGTGTATAGTTTTACCATTTTTTAGTTTATATTCAGAATCATGACGGCTGCCAGCTTTAATGTATTGGATACGCTTTTTAACTTGTAGGTCTATGTCTTTAGCAAAGTATCCTTGCTGGCTTAAGTTAAAGTGTATTAACTGACTAATAGGGCAGCCGATATAAATGAAGTTTTCAGGGTAATTAAAAATATCTAAATATCGTCTATTCCATGCAACAAGTTGTAAATCACTATCGATAACAGAGATACCTTCGCGTACGTTTTCTATTGCACTTTGAAGTACCGTTCTACTAAATTCCAACTGTTGACTAGAGTTGTCCTCAACAAGCTTTGCAACTTGATCAAATTGTATTCCTCGGCCGTTAATGGCAAGTGAGGTAACTAATTTTGCTGAAGCAGAGCCTAATACACGAGCGAGTGTGTTTTCAGCGTGAAATAATATGGCATCATTAAACTCTTTATTGCTTTTCCCTTGATGAGAGTTATAAAACTGCTTAAAGCACTCGTCAGATTTTTCTTTGCCGATAAATCGCGCCACTAAAAACTTTAACTCAACAATATCAACCTTAGGTTGAATAGGTAAACTCCACTGCGCTTTCTTACGAGTTTTATAAAAATACTTACTTTGTGATTGTTCGCGAATACTTTGTCTTGTTACTAATGATACTAGCCAAAGCATAATTATATTGATTAATAAGCCAATTAAAGTGATTACCGTCGTATTAGGTAAGTCGCTTTCTGCTAACGGATGATTATAGAAGCCTAACTGCGGCAATAGGTTGAAAGTAGCCCACACAATAAAACCACTGCTAATACCAAAAATAACTCCTGACAAGGTTGCTCTGCGCCAATAGAAAGCAACAAATAGAGCAGGGCCTATTTGTGCAATAGCGCCAAAAGCGACTTCCCCTAATGATGATAATGTATCAGGTGGTGATAAAAGCAATAAGCCATAACTGAGAAAAATAACAAATAATACTAACGCTTTACGTATAAGTAAGAGTTGAGATTGAAAGTGGTTAAAATCATTATGTTGCTTATTAGAATAGCGAAACATGAGTGGAAAAACGATTTCATTACTGAGCATAGTACTCAAAGCGATAGTCGATACAATCACCATAGAACTTGCCGCCGACACTGCGCCTAAAAAAGAAAATAGAGATAACCAAAGTTGCCCGTTATAAGCAGGTAAAAATAACACGTAAGCATCTCTGGGTAATGAATCACCATAATTAAGGTTTCCGGCTAAACCTAATGGGCCAGCAAAGAAAGCAAATGTTAAAACATAAAGCGGCAACAACCAACGAGCAAGGTTACTCGTTTTTTTCTCTTTTATTTCAACAAACATTACTTGAAATTGTCTTGGAAAACATAAGAAAGCAGATAGACCAATAATGAGTAGCCCGAATAAGCCAATTAAACTGTTACCACTAAATTGTTCTTCTAGTGAAATAGAGCCTTCTGATAATTGCCAAATATCTGCTGGAGAGTCGTAAACAATAAAACAAACGAATACGCCAACTAATAAAAAAGCGATCAATTTAACTAGAGACTCAAATGCTATTGCTATCATTACGCCAGGGTGACGTTCGGTTATATCGATAGTACGAATACCAAAGATGATAGTAAAAACGGCTAATATAATGCTGACAATTAAACCAAGTTGCCACATTGGTAAGTCAGAAGTTTCCTGAAGAATTTGGTAAGAATATATAATGGCTTTTAACTGCAAAGCAATATAAGGCATGGTGCCAATTAAGGCGACTAAGGTAATTATAATTGCTAAAGATTGTGATTTACCAAATCGAGCCGAAAGTAGATCGGCAATGGAAGTGATTTTAAGCTGCAAACTTGTGCGAATTATTCGCTGAATAAAAGGCCATGCAAAAATAAATAATAATATAGGCGCTAAATATACCGATATATAAGTAAAAGAATTATTAGCGGCTTGCGCAGTTGTTCCTAAAAACCCCCAAGAAGTACAGTAAACTCCTAATGATAAAGCATAAATAATTGATTGCTGTTTTGCTTTAAGCTTTGCTCGATATTTCCCGCCTAAATATGCAATAAGAAACAACAAGCCTATATAGCCAATACTAACGCTTACCAACAACCAATTTGCAAACATAAAAAATCTCTAGAACTCTTACTTTAATAGTAAATTTATCACATTTATTAAGTAAAAAATCTATCTATTTCTACAACTTAATTATGAATATCGTAATTATTATTTTTATGCGACTAAAGGACTAGATACTAGGTGCTAAGTCTTATTTCCGATTGTTACATTTTCGTACTCGCTTAATATGATTAGGCTAACTTTAGATCGATAGTTAGACAAACATGAGATTCAAAGTTTAACTAAAAATACATACAACAAGGGTGTACCAATGTATAACAATAAGTTTAAAAAACTATTACTTGCATCATCTATAACATTATTTATCAATTTGGGAGTGTGAGTATGACTGATTCAATACTCAAAGTAGAGAATATCTCATTAGCGTTTGGTGGTGTAAAAGCATTAACCGATGTTAGCTTTGAAGTACCCCGTGGCTCTGTGTTTTCCATTATCGGCCCTAACGGTGCGGGTAAAACTTCTATGCTTAACTGTATTTCTGGACGATACCAACCAAATTCTGGGAACGTAAGTTTCAATGACAAAATTGTTACCAATTTACGTCCTAATGACAGAGCAGATCTTGGTATGGGCCGAACGTTTCAAAATTTAGCCTTATTTGGTCACATGTCGGTATTAGACAACATAATGGTTGGCCGTCATCACTTATTGAAAAACAACTGGTTAACAGGGCCTCTTTACTGGGCGTCACCAGCACAAAAAGAAGAGCTTGACCATCGCCGTTACTGTGAAGAAATTATTGACTTTTTAGAAATTTCTCATATCAGAAAATCAGTTGCAGGTACCTTATC
>CAJXUT010000081.1 GCA_913061365.1 uncultured Colwellia sp. | reverse complement strand
TCTACACTATCCTCTTCGTCGGCAGCGTCAGATGTGTATAAGAGACAGGTTTTAAATGATTTTATGATGATTTATGCTTGTTCAATATAATATTTGTGCTTTGGTATTTTCTGTGTGAATGATGGTAATCATAATTATATATTTCCTAAATGCTGAGGGGTTGGACTATTATTTTTGTCAACAAGTGTGTTGGCAATTAAAAACCTGATGCACCGACCAAGCTAATTTAGCTTTAAATATACTACTAACGAAAGTAAACGGAGATTGATATGTCTAATTATCAAAGTGCAATAGAAGCGGTTCAAGCGATTAAAGCAAAGGCAGGTAGCTCTTGGGATCCAATTAACCCAGAATCAATTGCTCGTATGCGTACTCAGAATAAATTTAAAACTGGTTTAGAAATAGCTCAGTACACTGCAGACATTATGCGTGCTGATATGGCTGCATTTGATGCAGACAAAACTAAGTACACTCAATCTCTAGGTTGTTGGCATGGTTTTGTTGGCCAACAAAAAATGATTTCTATCAAGAAACATTTTAATGGTCAAACTGATCGTCGTTACTTATACCTTTCAGGTTGGATGGTAGCTGCATTACGTTCTGAATTTGGTCCACTTCCTGACCAATCTATGCATGAGAAAACATCTGTTGCTTCTTTAGTTGAAGAGCTTTACACATTCTTACGTCAAGCTGATGCACGTGAACTAGGCGGTCTTTTCCGTGAACTAGACGCAGCAAGAGCAGCTGACGATTCAGCAAAAGCTGCTGATATTCAAAACCAAATTGACAACCATGTAACTCACGTTGTACCAATTGTTGCTGATATTGATGCTGGTTTCGGTAATGCTGAAGCGACTTACTTAATGGCTAAGCAAATGATTGAAGCAGGTGCTTGTGCCCTTCAAATCGAAAACCAAGTTGCTGATGAAAAGCAATGTGGTCACCAAGATGGTAAAGTAACTGTACCTCATGCTGATTTCCACGCGAAAATTCGCGCTTTACGTCACGCTTTCCTAGAGCTAGGTATCGACAACGGTTTAATCGTTGCACGTACTGACTCTGAAGGTGCTGGTCTTACTAAAGAAATCGCTGTTGTTAAAGAGCCTGGTGATTCTGGTGATATTTATAACTCTTACTTAGACGTTGAAGAAATCGATGTAACTGACATGGCTGAAGGCGATGTATGTTTCAACCGTGACGGTAAACTTGTTCGTCCTAAGCGTTTACCTTCAGGTTTATACCAATTCCGTCAAGGTACTGGCCATGAGCGTTGTGTATTTGACTGTATCGGCGCAATCAATGCAGGTGCTGATTTACTTTGGATAGAAACTGCTGTTCCTACTGTGCATGAAATTGCAGGTATGATGAATGACGTTCGTAAAGTTCACCCAGATGCGAAACTTGTTTATAACAACTCTCCTTCATTCAACTGGACATTAAACTTCCGTCAACAAGCATATGATGCAATGGTTGAAGCTGGTGAAGATGTTTCTGCTTACGTTCGTGCTGACTTAATGAGTGCTGAATACGATAACTCTGAATTATCTGCAGTTGCTGATGAACGCGTTCGTACTTTCCAAGCTGATACAGCTCGTGAAGCAAACGTATTCCATCACTTAATTACGCTTCCTACTTACCACACTACTGCGTTGTCTGTAGACAACCTAGCTAAAGAGTACTTCGGTGAGCAAGGTATGCTTGGTTATGTTAAAAAAGTTCAACGTGAAGAAATCCGTCAGGGTATCGCATGTGTTAAACATCAAAACATGTCAGGTTCTGACATGGGTGATGACCACAAAGAATACTTTGCTGGTGAGAACGCTCTTAAAGCTGGTGGTGCGAAAAACACTTCTAACCAGTTTAGCTAATAGCAACTCTTAACATTTTAAGTATTTGTTAGGGATTATTAACCCCTTATATATTACAAAGGCTAGTGTATTTTTAATACGCTAGCCTTTTTTATTGCTCTTTTCGCAAAGTGAAATGTGATTTTATCACTAATAATTTATTTCAAATCAAAACAGCTATTTAATTAACTTGGGTATCATTATAAATGTTGTTATATTGTGAATCGAAAAATCGCCTTTTAACAATACGTTAGTGCTTAGGAAATACTTTGCAGCCATCTTCATCTAAACAGCTGTTATTGCTTAATACCAATGCTGAACGCCTTTCAATATTAGAAAAGCTATTAGTAAAGGGTACACAATTCAATATCTTGGTTGCTTCATCAGCGCGAGAAGCAATTACTATCTTAAAAACTGAGCCAATTCATTTTGTGATTAGTAATATTAATCTTGATAACTTTGATGGTTGGCGGTTGGCGAGAATGGTACGTTCAGGCGTCTTAATTTGCGCTGCAGATATTCCTTTTGTCATTGTTGCTAATACTTGGTGTGAACATCTTGCTAGCACTACAGCTCATGAATTTGGCATTAACAGGTTAATAGCCTTTTCTGAACATGAAAAATTACTTTCTATAATTAATGAGAATCAACTAACTCCACTTGAAAATATGGAAAAATCTTCATTACTCGTAATAGAAGACAACCCTGATACTCGGCATTTAGTCAGTCGAATTTTAACAAATCGTTTTATCATTGACAGTGCTGAAAATGGTGAGTCTGGTTTAGAACTGTGGCGTAAAAATAACTATTCGTTAGTTCTATTAGATGTGATGTTACCGGGCATGTCAGGCAATCAGGTTCTTGATACAATCATGCAAGAAAAACCATCGCAGTCGGTTGTTATTATGACAGCCAACCACACGATGGAATTAGCTGAAGAGTTGATGTTAAATGGGGCTGCTGACTTTATAACAAAACCCTTTAGAGCAGAGCAGCTTCGACGAGTTTGTGAAGCTGCATCAAGGCGTGAAGACTTCATTATTAGTAATATCCAGTTTGCAAATAAAGTAGAGTCACTTGATCAAAGTCGAGCTCAATATAAGCAAGTTTCAGAGCAACACCAAAGTTTATTAGATCAACTTGGCTCCATTATTATTGAACTTGATGATAGTGGTAATATACGCTTTTTAAATAAAGCGTGGGAAAAGTTTACCGGTTATTCTATTCGAGAGTCACATCAACGCTCGCTTCTTGATTTCATGGAAAGGCCACAAGCTGGTGGAAGCTATATTTCAAACGAATTAAAAACAATTCTTTCTGGTAAAGTGCAATCTCATAGTTTTGAATTTAAGTTGAAAAATAAATTTAATGAAGAGCTTTGGGTAGAGGCTCGCTTTGAAGTTAATGACGAAAAAGATCATAAGGCTCGCTGTATTTCTGGAACTATTGATAATGTCACCTCGCGTAAAAAGGCACAAAATGATCTTGAATATTTAGCTATACATGATGGTTTGACAGGATTATTCAATCGATTATATTTTGAGGCAGAATTAAAGCAGTTTTCAGCAACAGCTTCACGGGGGAATGGCCCACATGCTTTACTGTATTTAGATCTTGATCGCTTTAAAGTTATTAATGATACGATTGGTCATCATCAAGGGGATATTGTTTTACGAAATATTTCAGAATTAATTAACGCTAGATTACGAGATAGTGATTTTTTTGCACGTATTGGTGGAGATGAATTTGCACTATTGTTCCCTAATACAAATCAACAAACGGCGTTAACTTTAGCGAGTAATATTTGTAAATTACTCGATGATTACCAATGTAAAATTGAAGGGCAAATACTTAAGGTAAATTGCTCTATTGGCATTGCTGAAATTGATGATACAGAATTTAATGATCAAGAGTGTCCTGCTGAAGAATATATGAAGCGGGCAGATATTGCTTTATATGCAGCCAAAAAACAAGGCCGTAATCTAGCGCACGTTTATAGTGTTAATGATACCTTGAGCAAAGATTTACAAGCGAGTCTTGAGTGGGCTAGAACTCTACACCAAGCAGTAGCAGATGATAATTTAGTTTTACACTTTCAACCTATTGTTGATATTTCTACTGGTGAAGTTGCGTATTATGAGGCATTAGTTAGATTAGAGCTTGATAGAAAAATAATATATCCGGGTGAATTTATACCTGCACTAGAGCGTGAAGGTGATATGAGTTTGCTTGATAGACAAGTCATCAGTAAGGCCATTTATTATTTGGCTCAACATAGCGAATTAAATAGAATTGCTATTAATTTATCAGCACAAGGTTTTTGTGATGAGCGGTTATTGCCACTGATTGAAAATAAATTAACTAAATACCAAGTAAGTGCAGATCGTATTATCTTTGAGTTAACTGAAAGTGCTAGTTTAACCAATATTTCAGCAACACAGAGTATGATTGAAAAGCTTAGTATTTTAGGGTGTGCTTTCTCTATTGATGATTTTGGTACCGGTTTTAGCACGTTTAGTTATTTGAAACAGCTTCCCGCTCAATCAGTTAAAATTGATGGTTCATTTATTGTCGACTTAGCAACTAATTCAGTTGATTTAGCATTAGTAAAAGCAATTTATGAAGTCGCTACTGCTCTAGGTAAAAAAACCGTAGCAGAGTTTGTTGAAAATGAAGAAACTTTGAAAATATTAGCTGACATTGGTGTGACGTACGCTCAGGGTTACCATTTAGGCAAACCTAAGCCTGTGAATGAAATATTCAATTAATGTTATGTTTAGCCCAGCACAAAAGTCGATCTTCTATCGAACAAATTTATATTATTATCATTGAAAGTTAATAATACTTTCAATGATAATAGCTCCAAAACAAAGTATTTCTAAATAAATATTGCGAGATAACTTATATTTTAATATTACAAAATATAGTTAATATTTAGCCAGTAACCTCTAGTTTCTAAAGGGTAATCCCCCTTGATTTGTCCATCACTTGGCTCAAATGCACTTGTATTAAATACATTTCTGATGGTGAGTTGTGTACTCCAATTGTTAGAAATTTTGTAAGAAGCAGAAATGTTAGTCCAGTTATAGTCTTCGATTGCTTCTCGACTGTCTGAAGCTAAACGTTTTCTATTCGTTATCCATCGAGAATCAATATGAAGTTTCGTATTTTCAGTTAAATCCCAATCAACATTTACGCTAAATGTTTGTCCGGGCGCATCGGCTATATCTTCGTTGGAATCTATATTTTCAGAGTGTTGCCATGCATAACTTGCTTTTAGATGTAAAGACTCTAATGCTTGCCAATGAGTCTCGAATTCAGCACCATAACCATCTTGATTTCCAGCGTTTTGAGCAACACTAGTGCCATCACTATTAGCAACAAAAGTAATTAAGTCTTCTGATTGGTAATAGTATAAATTGACCATAAATTTCAAATCAAAATTAAGGCGATAATCAAAAGCAAGTTCTGTTGTTTGTATTTTTTCAGGCTCTAAATTTTCATTGCCAAGAACAACAGGATTATTTATTGCATAAAGTTCTTGAAAAGAGGGAGCTCTAAACGCATGACCATAAAGGAGTTTAGTTGTTAAGTTGTGTTGTGTTTGCCATACCAATGCTAATCTTGGGTTAATTGTACCACCAAAATCAGAGTAGTGATCATAACGCAGCCCTGCGGTCATTTCCCAATCTGCTGCTAATCGCCATTCATCTTGTAGAGTTAAAAAATATAACTCCCTATCTTGATCTAACATATATATGTAGGGAGTGCCTCTGACATTAGTTAACGTGCCATCTTTAAACTCTTCCGAGCCATCAAGTATACTAGGGCCAAAATTTTTAAACTCTTCAGGCTTTGATTCACTATACCTGTAACCCGCTTCCATTCTAATTTTATGATGTTCAAAAGCACTAAAATGACTGACTAAATTAGTACCATAATACTTTTCATGGGCGATTGGCTGTCCTATTACACCGTCAGTAAAAACCGTAAAAGCGGTAGGTATGCCTTGATCATTAAACTGCCTTGGTAATGCCATACCTGGAGGAAATATCACAAAGTAAGTATCGTCATCGTAAGTTTGGTAATGAAGAGAAAAATCCATCTCAACAGCTGGGCTGATATTCCACTTATATCCAGATGCTAAAGTTATTGCTTCTGTTGTTTCTATATCTGAACTTGATAATGCCTGTGCAGCTCCAGCGCCTGTACCTCCTCTGCTTTTTAAATACCAAGCACTTGCATAAAATCCTTTATATGAGAGTTGGGTGTGAAGATCTATTGATTCTAGCCTTGTGTCTAAAGCTCCGGGGGCGTTTGATAGCTCTCCTAAGCCCATATAATGCATTGCATCAGTTTGAATAACCCTATCTAGATCACCTTCGGTTTTAATCCACTGAGCATTGAAACTATATTTTAATGTTTCATTGGAGTTTACATAATTTAGCCAACTACTTTTGGTATTAAATGATCCTATTTTCACCCCAAAATCAGTCCCTGAAATAGAGTTAACCCCTTTGGTAATAATATTAATGACACCTGAAAATGCATCAGCACCATATATAGCTGAGCCGGGACCTCGAATAACTTCAATACGCTCAATTAGGTTTAAACCAATATCAAACTTCTGCCATCTCGAACCGTTATATTCATAGGTAGTACTCTTACCATTCACTAGCAATAATGTTTGCGGGTTCTCTGCGGTATGTATACCTCTAATAGAAAAGTTAGGTTTCATTCGATCTAAATTAGAAGGGGATATGTGTATTCCTGTAACCGTTTCTAAGACATCATAAATTGAGTTAGCACCCATTATTGAAATCTGTTCAGCAGTAATCACTGTTGCAACTGAAGGAGCCATATGAATAGCTTTTTTGGTGCCAGTAGCAATAGAAATAAAATCTTCATCACCGTAAAAATCTTCTAGTGACTCATCAAATTCATCAGCCAACTCTTCATTAGAGTCTGTTTCAGCTAGAAGTAAAGGTGAGTTAATAGTCAAAGCAGCCATCAATGCTGAAATCAATAAATTTCTAGTCAATGTCATAAGGAATTCCTTAATAAGTACAGTATCAAATTAGTACTATTATTTGTTTTTATCATTTAAAGGTATGCGCACACGAAATACAGAACCGATACCTAATTCACTACTAACGCTCAAGTTTCCCTTCATGAGTTGACAATAATTTTGAGTTATTGCCATTCCTAATCCTGTGCCTTCAAATTGTCGAGTTTGACTGCCGTCAACTTGTGTAAACTGCTCAAAGATATAATTTAATTTATCACTCTCAATTCCAACTCCGGTATCAGATACTGAAAAATGAAGAAAATGCCCACTACTAAAAATTTTAAAAGTAATGGTGCCATTTTGAGTAAACTTACAGGCATTACTGAGCAAATTTAAAAATATTTGCATTAGCTTTTGCCTGTCAACAATTAATGTTGGTGATAGAGCACCAATATCGACAATGAGTTCATTATTATTAGCATTAGCCATAGGTTTAATTGTGTCTATGCTTTCGTTGACTAAGTTTTCAATATTGATTGATTTTAAGTATAAATCCATACGGCCTGCTTCAATTTTAGCAAGATCAAGAATGTTATTGATTAGGGCTAGTAAATTATGAGCGCTGCGTATACTCTTGGTTAAGTCTTCTACTTGTGTGTCCATACATTCTAGTTCTAAGTCTTCTTTTACTAGATCGGTATAACCAATAATCGCTTGCAAAGGCGTACGTAACTCGTGACTTATGTTAGCTAAAAACTCGGACTTGTGGCGACTTGCAGTGAGGGCACTATCGCGTGCAACAACTAACTCTTGTGTTCTAATTTCGACTTCAGACTCTAACGTGTCTCTATTTTTTTCTAAAGCGATATTTTGTTGCTCTAGAGTTGACATCATTTGGTTGTAAATTTGTGCCATTTGTCTTACTTCTAAAGTACCTTTAACAGGTGCCTTCGAATAAAGTTTAGAGTCTCTAGCTGTTTTCATTGTTTGAGATAACACTTGCAAAGGCTTAATCATACGATTAATAACAAGACGAATCAGAACACTTAAAAGGCAGGCTATTATTGAACCTATGGATAAATTATTAATAAAAATGGTACGCTGAATTTTTTGTAATGTACTTTTATTATATTTAATTATTACATGACCAAGCACTTCCTGTTGAGCAACTTCTTCACTTGGATTAACCATATCAGTATCAAAAATATCTTCTGTAAAGATAACCTTAGCAGCAAAACTCCAAGAAGAATCATTCTCTGCCAATAGCTGCTGTTTTATAGGGCCTTGAATGTTAATACTTGTTGGATAGGTTAATTGCTCTGATGTTATTAGTATTTCTCCATTACTTTTATATATGGCAATGCCAATAACGGAGGAGAAGCCTAGAGTTTGCTTTAAGGCATCTTGAACGTTCTCTTCGCTGCCGGTTAAGAGTGCTAAGACTGCTTGATCAGCAAAGTTATTGGTTATTTGGATATTATTATCAATTGTTGCTTTTCTAAGTACCTGACTTGATTGCCAAGCAGTAAGAACTGAAGTTATTAGAGTTAAAAGTACAATGCTTAAAACAAAAATAGTTAATAGCTGCTGTTTAAAGCTAATACGTGGGGTAAGTGATTTTTTTATGGCTTGCATCAATATTACTTCAATAACTACTGCGGAAACGTTAATTTAAATAATTGTTGTTGTTTGGGGCTATATTTTAGCCCTAAGTGAGCAGCAGTTCGCAAGTTTACAGCTAATAAAGTCGACTTTAAGGCCGCAAAATTCTTTTGCTTAGGTTGTTGTTTTAGTCCTTGCACCATTTGTAATAACTGAGCGCCTAAAGCAAAGTTGTCAGGGTAGGTCGAAAAGAGTGCTCCGCGCTTGGCATGAGATGGTTTGCTAGAGAATACTACAACCTCTTTTGTCCATGCCTTTTCTAAAATATACGGTAAAGTAATTTTATCATGCGAAGATATGCGATCAAATGGGAGCCATATCGCGTCTTTATTTGCTATTCCTGAGGAAAATATATTTTTATAGAATGTCACTGCTTGTGCTGTGCTGCTAACTTGTTGAAGGTTTAGTTTTAATCCTTTTTCTTTTGCGGCTGATTTAGCAAGGTCAATCAACCAAGCACTTTTTTTACTGTAAGCAACATGTATTTTTTTTACATTAGGGGCTACCTGCTTTAAGTATTCAAATAAATGAGCTGGGTCTGCAATTAGGCTAATACCAGATACGCCATTTGGATTAATGGGTAAAGCTCCTGAAATGATTTGGAATTTTTCAATATTATTTGTAGTTGTATATTTGGATAATTGCTTTGCTAATTTTAGCCCTAAACGCCCTAAAACAATAACTTTATCAATATTATTCTTTTTAAGATTTTGAGCAATCTCATCAATATCGAATGTTTTTTTGAGGCGGTATTGCTTAATATTTATGACTTGGTTGTTTTTAGTTGAAGCATCATGACTACCATTCATAATGTTTTGATAGATTGACTTATAGGGGTCTTTGGCTTGAGGATAAAAAATGGCTACATTATTAGAGTGTTGCTTTTCAATATTTTGAGAATAGGCAAAACCTCCTAAAAAAAGGCTTGCGATAACCAATAATTTGAAGAAGAATTTCTTCATAAAACAACAGTTCAACAAGTAGTACCCTTAAAGTAGTAACTGAATGTTAATTATACCTTTATTTGAGTAAAAAACGAGAATATGTAAGAGGTAGTTTATATAGTAGAAGCTGTAATTTAGTCTACTTGCTTCTTAAAACAAACAAGTAAACTAGTAATACTGATTAAGACTTTATTGATAACTAGAATTTATATTAAAAATTATAAATAAGAGTCATTGAAGTTTCAGTGTTAGTATCTTCAAAACCTTCTTCTACTTCAGTGTCGTAATCAATGCGTAAAGCAAACTTAAGTTGTAACGCATCTATTAATTGAGCTGTTATTGAAGATTCTGATTTATAAGCACTGTTTTCACCAGACTTAGTCGCTTGTCTAGCGATGAAAGACTGCTTAAATTCAACATGGTCATTGAACTTGTGTGTATAGAATGCTTGTGCTTGAATTATAAGGTTAGTGCTGCTTTCTGAAGTTGCACGATTTACATCGTATTTTACACCAGGGCCAATATCAGCAAAGAAAGATGAAGTTTCATTCTCATAAAAGCTTCGTCCCCAACCTGCAGAGAAAGAGCTTTGAGATTCAAAACTACTGAACTTGTCTTGTTCGTGAGCAAGGTTAGCATATAAGTAATTTTTACCCGCTTCACCAATGGTGTAGTTAGTTTGCGCTAAAACATCCCATTTGTTATCAGAGGTTTCAAAATTTTTGTTGCCATCTTCATCTTTTTCTTCTAATTTTTTGGCTAAAATATTGAAAGCTAATGTAGAGCGCCACTTTTCTTTTTCGTGCATTAAATTAAAACCGGCTTTAACATCAACACTTTTAGTGTTACCTGTTTTATATAAAAAGCCAAGTTCAGCTGATGCACTATATTCTGACTTTTCTGCATCCTCTGCTAATGCAGTGTATGACACTAATGGTAATAAGCACAAAGCTGTTAGTGTGTAGTTACGAACCATGGTAATCCCTTGTTAAAATTAATAAGTATGTTTAGGTAAATTATAACACTTGTTATTTTAATGTTACACACCCAAAACCCTTGAAAAGACTAAAATGAATGGTGTTTTAGGTTCTTTATGATGGAGGTGTTTATTCTTTAAAAACTATAGACTAATGTGACAGAAGTTTGGGTATCTAAGTTTTCTTTATCATCATCAACTTCGGTATTATAGTTAACAGTAAAAGTGAACTTGAGCTGCAATGTAGAAATTAACTTTGTTGTGATTGCTGTTTCTGCTTTATATATACTATTTTCACCAGAGTTTATGGCTTGCTTTGCACTAAAATCTTGCTTTAACTCTATACTGTCACCTAGCTTTCTGATGTAAAGTGCTTGGGCTTGTATTATCCAAGAAGAGATGGTTTTTTTGGGATCACTTTCTGTGGACCTAAGTTGGTCTCGTTTAAAGCCTGGGCCGATATCTCCCCATAAGGAAGCTTTTGGAGTTTTGTACCAATGTCTACCCCAGCCGGTTGAAATTGAACTTTGATTAATAAAACCACTAAATTTATTTTGTTCGTACCATACGTTGCCGTATAGATAATGTTTTTCGCTATTATCTAACGTGTAATTAGTTTGTGAAGATATAGTCCATTTTTGATCGGTAGTTTTAAAGTGTGCAGATTCTGAGTCAGATTTATGTTTATCAGCTTTTTTAATAAGCAGATCAATATCTAGTAAGCTGAGCCAACGCTCTTTTTCAAAGCGTAGATTAATGCCTGTTTTAATATCTGCACTATGGGTGTTACCTGTTTTATATAAAAAACCTAACTCTGTAGATCCCGTTATCATAGGGTTATCATCAATAGTTTCTACTTTTTCTACTTTTTCAAGGCTGAGTAAAATGTCGGCTGCTGTTGCCTTAGGATAAGATTCTTTAAGAATATGCTGAACGGCTTGATTTTCATTTTTAGTGTTGTCCGCATACGTATTAACAGATAATAAGAAACATAATATTGGTATTAAAAAGCGGAACATTTTACTCTCAATTTTGATACAAGATAACGAAGCTAAGAAATAATAGATTTATTAATGAAGATATGAATGGGATGTTATAACGGTTATGGATAAATCACAATGCAAAGGAGAATGATTGCAAATAAATAGTCAGTAATTCAAAAAACTTTATACGTTGTAAAAACCATCTAGTAATCAGATAAAAACTAGATGGTTTTTATTTTAAATTATTTAATTAGCGCTTCTAGTTTGCCTGCTTGATAAAGATCAAACATGCTATCAAGGCTAATAGGTTTTATTTTGCTAGCATTACCAGCAGTATTAAAGGCTTCATAACGAGCAATACAAATCTCAGACATTGCTTTTGTTGTTTCAGCTAAAAATTTACGTGGATCAAATTCACTTGGATTATGAGCTAAGAAACGACGTGTTGCACCGGTAGAAGCTAAACGTAAATCTGTATCGATATTAACTTTACGAACACCATTTTTGATGCCTTCTTGAATTTGCTCAACAGGTACACCGTAAGTTTCTGGGATTTCGCCACCAAATTCATTAATTACAGCTAACCATTCTTGTGGAACAGATGATGAACCATGCATAACTAAATGGGTATTTGGAATACGTGCATGGATAGCTTTAATTCTGTCAATAGCTAAAATGTCGTCTGTTGGTGGACGAGTAAATTTGTATGCACCATGAGAAGTACCACAAGCAATCGCTAATGCATCTACTTGTGTTTTTTGTACAAAGTCAGCAGCTTCTTCAGGATTAGTTAGCATTTGTTCCATTGTTAACTTACCAACAGCACCGATACCATCTTCTTCACCCGCTTCACCTGTTTCCAAAGAGCCTAAACAACCTAATTCACCTTCAACAGAAACACCACAAGCATGCGCCATTTCTACAGTTCTGCGAGTTACATCAACATTATATTCATAGCTACTTGGTGTCTTACCATCATCCATTAAAGAGCCATCCATCATTACCGATGAAAAACCTAATTGAATAGAGCGTTGACATACACTTGGTGATGTACCGTGATCTTGGTGCATAACTACTGGAATATGAGGAAACTCTTCAATTGCAGCTAAGATTAAGTGGCGTAAAAATGGGGCTCCAGCATACTTACGAGCACCTGCAGAACCTTGTAAGATAACAGGGCTGTTAGTCTTATCTGCTGCAATCATAATTGCGCGTACTTGCTCTAAATTATTTACATTAAATGCCGGAATTCCATATCCAAACTCTGCAGCATGATCAAGCATTTGACGCATTGAAATTAAAGCCATTGGTTACTCCTAAATTGGTCAATTTGAACCGTTAATTAATTTAATTGGTGTTAAAGTAAAAGTATTCTATTTTAATCGGAAAATTATACCAGAGTTTATTCGTTTCTGGCATAGAAAATTATGCTTTTGAAACTTTCATAAGAGTGAGCGAGGTTTTGTAGCAAAAAGAGGTGTTAACTTTATGAAAAATGCTGATTTTTGAAAGGTTAATATTTTTATGTGTAAAACTTAATCATAGATATTCAAGGTGTTATTTAGTTTAAGAATTACATTTTTCTATCAAATATTAATATATTTCGGTGATATTTTTAATACTAAAACGAGCTTATGCTTTGTTGTTGATGGCTTTAGCGAGGAAGACTCTTTGATAAATAGCGTATTTTATTTATTTTTTGGCGATGTAATCACAATACTTAAATTGATTTAAATGCAAGCGGAGTAATGTGAATTGTAATGCCACTTAGAACTTACAAATATCCTCAGAAATGACATAGAATACAAAAAATATAGAAACAAACAAGATCACTACTTAGCTACATGACTTGTTTGTTTCGTATTTTTATTTGTTAGTTGTTGTTTGCTCTTTGCTCTAAAATTTCAACAGCAGGAAGTTTTTTACCTTCTAAAAACTCAAGGAAAGCGCCACCACCGGTAGAAATATAAGATACCTTATCTTTGATACCATATTTATCTACTGCAGCTAGCGTATCTCCGCCGCCAGCAATTGAAAAAGCTGAACTGTCAGCAATAGCGTTAGCAATAGTCTCTGTGCCTTTGCCAAATTGGTCAAATTCGAATACACCAACAGGGCCGTTCCACACAATGGTGCCTGCGCTTTTAATTATTTGCGCTAGCTTCTCAGCAGAATCAGGGCCAATATCAAAAATCATTTCTTCATCACTAACATCGCTAACACTTTTTAATGTGGCTTCAGCTGTAGGCGAAAACTCATTAGCAACAACAACATCACTTGGTGTTGGAATGTCACCATTATTTGCTTGGGCTTGTGTAGTTAAACGTTGAGCTTCAGTGACTAAATCAGCTTCGTATAAAGATTTACCGACATTATGATCTGCGGCTGCAATAAAGGTGTTAGCAATTCCACCACCAACAATAAGTTGGTCAACAATACCTGATAAAGACTCTAAAACAGTTAATTTAGTCGATACTTTAGAGCCGCCAACAATGGCAACTAACGGACGGGCAGGGTTATCTAATGCTTTACCTAAAGCATCTAATTCGCCTACTAATAAAGGACCAGCACAAGCAATAGGTGCATATTTCGCTACACCATGTGTACTTGCTTGCGCGCGATGAGCAGTGCCAAATGCATCCATAACAAATATGTCGCAAAGTGCAGCTAACTGTTGTGCTAATGCGTCATTATTTTTCTTTTCGCCTTTGTTGAAACGAACATTTTCAAAGATAACCAGTTCGCCAGCAGCAACTTCAATTCCAGACAAGTAATCTGTTGCTAAACGTACAGGGTAATTTAGTGCGGCTGCTAAGTAATCAGCAACAGGCTGCAAAGAGTACTGAGCATCATATTCACCTTCTGTTGGACGACCAAGGTGTGACATAACCATAACTTTTGCACCAGCTTCTAAAGCTAGTTTTAAGGTAGGTAAGGCTGCTTGTAAGCGGGCATCAGAGGTGATTTTGCCTTCTTGTACCGGTACGTTTAAATCTTCACGAATCAGTACACGTTGTTCTGATAAGTTGAGATCACTCATGTTACTGTCTCTTATACACATCTCCGAGCCCACGAGACGTAGAGGA
>CAJXUT010000080.1 GCA_913061365.1 uncultured Colwellia sp. | reverse complement strand
ATCCTCTTCGTCGGCAGCGTCAGATGTGTATAAGAGACAGCTTTAAAAGAGTAAATGACGATTTTGGTCATCAAGTTGGAGATGCCGTTTTAGTTAAAGTGGCTAAGTTAATAAAAGAGAGTATTAGAGAGATTGATATATTAGGAAGATGGGGAGGCGAAGAATTCTTGATTATTTGTCCCTTTACAAAAGATAGAGGGTTAATTGCAGAAGCAGAACGAATCAGAAAAAACATTGAAATGTATGACTTTGAAAAAGTAGGTAATGAAACCGTGAGCATTGGTGTTACAACATATATGAAAAATGATACTCCTAATATGATTTTAAAAAGAGTAGATACGGCATTATATAAAGCAAAAAATAGTGGCCGAAATAATGTTGTTTTTGAATTATA
The DNA here is from genome assembly GCA_913061365.1 of uncultured Colwellia sp. Classification (GTDB taxonomy): domain Bacteria; phylum Pseudomonadota; class Gammaproteobacteria; order Enterobacterales; family Alteromonadaceae; genus Colwellia. Next base: position 14,260 of record CAJXUT010000080.1, on the reverse strand, counting down.
GCTTAGTGAACACACCTTTTATCTAATCACTTTAGCGCTAAGCCATTAAGTACCTTATATGTGGTGCTTAATGGCTAACAGTACAATGACTTCTATAGTGAACAGAGAACGCAAAGGCTGTATTGATGCAAATGAACCATTGTTGGATTACTTATCGTTAGATAAGCTACGGCTAACGTCTGGTGTCGTACCTAAGTGATCATTAGGGCGAATGATTTTCATTCGTAAATTTAGACCGCTTTGGCAAAACTTTACGTTCTGAAATTAAGCTCTATAGGCATAATGAGCTTGATAATGTCTGTCAGATTTAATTAAGCTCTGATATTTAAAGATGACTGTTCAAGTTTAAGCTAGAACTAGAGCATATTAAGGCAATTGGGATTGTTGTCTCTTATCTATGCTACATAGTTAACTTAAAAGTAATTTAATAAACTTTGGTAATAGGAATTAGTGCTTTTTAGCTGTAAATGACCACCTTGTGCAATAATCTCTCCTTGCTCCATTACAATGATTTTGTCCATTTTCTCAAGCATTAAAGGTTTATGAGTGATAACCAGTAAAGTTTGTTTTTGCTGTTTTACATGGGTCAATATATTACTCATTATTTGTGCTTCATTACGGCGGTCTAACCCTTTGGTTGGTTCATCTAGAATAAGCACACTAGCAGAGCGAAGTAATAATTGAGCTATTTGTAATCGTTGTGCTTGTCCACCAGATAGGCCGATACCTGTAGAGCCTAACCAAGTATCAATACCATTTGGTAAACTCTCAATAAAGTCCATTAGATTAACTAATTGGCACACGTTACGCATTTCTTTCTCTGTTGCATCTTGTTTAGCTAAACGCAAATTATCTTTTATACTTGCATCAAAAATATGTCCTTGTTGACTCATTAAGGCAATGCGTTGACGTAATGATTCTGGTGAAACTTCATTTAAATCGCATTCATCAATGGTTACTCTTCCTTGGCTTGATGATAAAGGGTTTTCAGTAGGCCAAAATCCCATTAATAAATTAACTAATGTTGACTTACCCGCACCACTTGCACCAATTATTGCAACTTTTTCACCTGTTTTTATTGATAAATTTATGTCTCGTAAACTCTTTTTTTTATGTTCAGGGTAACTGAAAGTGAAGTTTTCAAAATTGATGTTTCCTTGATTTATCACTTTTGTTCCTGCATTGAGCGGCACTTTTTTATCCATGATAGTAAATAGTCTTGCCGCACTGGTTAGGCTTTGTGGTAATAGTTGCAATGCTAATGGCATGTTGCTTACCGTTTCAAAGCTTACGAGTACGAGTAAAATAATGGCGACTAATGATTTACTGTCAATCTCTCCATTTACTACTTGCGGTAATAAGATAAATAAGCACAGCAGGGCAGTTAAATGGATAAGCATAAAAGTAGCAGCATTAAAACCTGCATTTATTTTTATTAGGCGGTACTGCACAGCATAATACTGCTTGGTAATAGTTGCGATTGAACGCTGATAATTAATACTAACTTGATAAACTAAGAGTGTTTTAATTGAACCAATTCCACTTACTAGCTCTTCAGTGAGCTGGCTTTCTAATTGAGATTTTTTTTTAGCTAACTCTATTGATGAAATATAACTACATAGAGGGAAAGCTAGCGCAATGATTAACAATGCGTTTAATAGCACCAAGGCAATAAAAGGAGAAAAAATCGCGAGTGCATAACACACAATGGGTACTGAAATTAAGGCGATAATAATAGGTAAAAGAACTCGTAAATAAAAGTTATCTAAATTATCAATATCTTGCTGTAATCGAGCTAATAAATCACCTGAACGCAAATCCATACGGTAATAAGGTAGAAGTGGTTCAAGCTGTTGATAGAAGTAGTGACGTAAGTGTGCTAATACGTTAAATGTTGCCCTATGTGTTAACATACGTTCAGCATAACGACCAGCTGTTCTAACTATAGCTAGAAACCGAATAATGGCTGCGGGAGTAAAATAATTTACTGTTATGCCAGTTGCTCCAGCCATTGCCATTAATGTAATAAACCAACCAGAAATAGCCAATAAGCTAATGTTTGCTAGTATGGTAATGATTGATAATAGTGCGCCCAGTAACATCAATGGTAATTGTGCTTTAAGTAAGCCAATTAAACGAAAAAAAACCTTCATAAATTCACCTGCTGAGCATAATATCCATTTTGTTTTAAAAGAGCATGGTGCGAACCTAGTTCAATGATTTTTCCATGTTCAAGTACAATAATTTTCTTAGCGTTAATAACTGTATGCAAGCGATGAGCAATGACTATAACTATATGGTTTTTAGCATAGCTGTTGAGAGATGAGGTGATGATTTTTTCAGTAGTTTGATCAAGGTGACTTGTCGGTTCATCAAGTATCAACACCTCAGGTTGATGGTAAAAAACTCGCGCTAATGCCAAACGTTGAATTTGTCCGCCTGATAACCCTGTTCCATTTTCTCCTATTTGACTTTCAATCCCTTGCTCTAGTGTTTGAACAAAATCAGCTAAACCAGCCTTTCTAAGTGCTTCAACAACAAGTTCATCTTGATAGTTATCTGACAAGGAAATATTAAAGGCAAGAGAACCATAAAATACTTGTGCGTGTTGAGAAACCCACCCACATTGTTGTAACCAAATATCTCGATTTTCAGCAGTTACTAGCTTGTTGTTAATCGTTATTTTACCAGCTTTTGGTTGAATAAAGCCTAGTACCATGTCAATTAAGGTAGATTTTCCAGAGCCACTTTCGCCAATAACGGCATATAATCCGTGAGATGAAAATTCAATATTTATCTTTGTTAAAGCATTATTTCGTTCGGGGTAGGCATAATCTCCTTCTAGGATATTAATAGTAAAAGGAGCTATAAATGAATCATTATATGCATTTTGTATCTGCGGTAATTTTAGTATATTAACAAGATCTTCTGCTGCGGTTACGCCTGCCATTTTCGCATGATACTGTGTTCCAAGTTGTCTAAAGGGTAAATAAAACTCAGGAGCCAGTAATAATATCCATAGCGCTAAAACATAATCTACATCGCCATAGTATAGACGAAACCCAAGCACAACGGCGACTAGTGCAATGGATATTGAAGCAAGGAACTCTAGAACAAATGATGAAAGAAAAGCGATTTTTAAAATCCCCATAGTTTCATCACCGTAATTGTCACTAATCATTTTAACAGCGGCTATTTCTCTACGTGAAGCGTTGAATATTTTAAGTTGCGTTAATCCCTGAATAATATCAAGAAAATGACTACTCATACGCTGCAATTTTTCCCAATGCTCTTGGTTTAAGCGTTGTGCTTTGTGACCGATAAGTACCATGAAAAATGGCACCATTGGGGCAGTCAGTAATAAAATTAATCCTGATTGCCAATCAATAGGAAATATGGCGATAAGAATGGCGAATGGAATAACAGAGCAGTAAGCAATAACCGGAAGATAACCAGCAAAGTAGTCTTCTAATGAATCAATACCTTGATGTAGTAAATTAGCTAATTTAGCACTTCCTTTAGTTTGTGTATAAGCGGGACCGAATTGAAATAAGCGATTAAGCAATCGAGAACGAATATTCTCTTTAATATTCATGGCTCCACGGCGACTATAGCATTCACTAAAATACCCCAATAAAGCACGGAAAATAATTATAGCAATGAGAGATAAAACTATTACTGTGTTATTGGTTAAATCGATTATATTGGTTATTACATGATTGTTTTGTGTGTTATTTATAGCGGTATTGGGAAATATTGTTAAATCAATAAGATAAGCAAGTATTGCTGTTTGGAGGATCATTAGTAAGCCATTTAATGATCCTAATGCAATAGCAATACTTAATTTACCTTGAGCATATTTTTTTTGATATTTTAGCCAGTTATTAACTTGCGTTTGTTGTTGCTTAGTTTGCTCTTTCATCATAATACACTCAAAATCGGCTCATTATTTATGTTCGATCATCACTATTTTGATCTTTTGATATATTGTCTACATGTTGTTCCATTTCGTACCACATCACATTAATTATGCCTAAAGAGACCGCGAGTAATACACCTAGCATCCAACTGAAATACCACATAATTTTTTCCTTTAGTTCTTTGTTATGCTGAGCTTAATCTTAGCTTTTCAGCTCAGCTTGATTTGACTCTATAATTGCTACTTTAATAAGCCGTGTGATTATTTTGTTCAATTTCAGCAACAGTAACGGTTCGCCACATTTTTTTATAACACCACAGGGTATACGCCATAATAATGGGGATAAAGATAGATACTACTGTGAACATTAAACCCAATGTGCCTTCACTAGAAACAGTGTCCCACATTAATAAACTGTGGTTTGGAATACTGCTTGAGGGGAGAACAAAGGGAAACATAGCAATGCCAGCAGTCAAAATAATGCTGATAACGGTTAACGAACTAGCAATAAAGGCGAATACCTTTATTGAAGTACTTTTGCTTTTTATACCTAATAAAATAGCTACTACAAACGGTGAAATTAAACCTACAACAGGTACTAGCCACAATAATGGTGTTTCTATGTAGTTAGTTAGCCAGGCACCTGAATTGGTTATTACCTCTTTTATTGTTGGTTGTGCTTGTCCCATTGTGTCGATAGAGCTAACGACTAAATAACCATCAATACTTTGCCATACCATGACACCAGCAATGGCGAAAGAAAGCGATAATACAACAGCAATTACTCTACCAATACTTGCTGAACGTTGAGCAACTTCAGCATCTGTTCTCATCACCAACCACGTTGAACCATGCATTAACATCATTGCGACACTAATAACGCCTGTTAGTAAGGTAAAAGGTGTAAACAATGCGAAAAATGAACCTGTATAAGTCACACGCATTAATGAATCGAAGCCAAAAGGAACCCCTTGAAGTAAGTTGCCAAAAGCTATACCAAATACTAATGGCGGTACCATAGAGCCAACAAATAGTGCTTTATCCCAATTACTACGCCATTTTAAAGAGTCAATTTTACTTCGATAATCAAAAGCAAGAGGGCGCAGAAACAAACTAAATAGTGTCAACATCATGGCAAAATAAAAGCCACTAAATGCCGTCGCATATACTAATGGCCAGGCTGCAAAGAGTGAGGCGCCTGCAGTAATAAACCAAACTTGGTTTCCATCCCAGTGAGCACCCACGGTATTAATAACAACACGGCTTTCAACATCTTTTTTGGCTACAAAGGGTAATAAACCCCCAACACCCATATCCATTCCATCGGTTATTGCAAAGCCAATGAAAAGAAAACCAATGAGGCACCACCATATAAATTTTAATGTTTCGTAATCAAACATAAGTATTTCCTTAAGCGTTTTGGCTGCGAAGACCAGGTGTTAATTCTGGTGCTTGTTCAAAATGATAACGACCTGTATGTAATGCACTAGGACCTAATCGTGCAAATTTAACCATCAGATACATTTCAATAATAAATAAAATGATATAAACAATGATGAACGCAACCAGAGAAAAAAGTACATCACTTGCGTCTAAATTTGAGGTAGATAAAAATGTTGGTAATACTTCACTAATAGCCCAAGGTTGACGTCCAAATTCTGCAACAAACCAGCCAGTTTCTATGGCTATCCAAGGCAGAGGAAGTGCGATAAAGATTGATTTTAATAACCAACGCTTTTGTTCTATTTGACGTCGAGCATTAAAATAAAAAGCTAAACAAAATAACACCAACATAATGATGCCTGAGGCAACCATCATTCGAAAAGCCCAAAAAACAGGGGCAACAGGTGGCGTTGAATCTTTAACAGCCATCTGTATTTGTTCTTCAGTGGCATCGATAACGTTATTGGTATAGCGTTTAAGTAGTAATCCGTAGCCTAGATCTTGTTTAGTTTCATTAAATTTAGCTATATTTTCAGGGGTGTCTTCACCATTACGTAATTTCTCTAGGTATTCATATGCAATCATGCCGTTACGAATACGTGGTTCGTGTGCTTTTTGTAAATCACGTAAACCTATAACTTCTTCATCTAAAGAACGAGTAGCTATAATGCCTAAGGCATAAGGAATTTTAACGGCATAATGAGTTTCCATCGCCTCATCATCAGGTAGGCCTATTAAAGTAAATGCTGCTGGCGCAGGTTCGGTGTGATATTCAGCCTCAATCGCTGCAAGTTTTACTCTTTGTACTTCACCCACTTCATAGCCAGATTCATCACCTAATAAGATAACGGAAAATATTGCCGCAACGCCAAAGCCGGCTGCTACAGAAAAAGAGCGCTTAGCAAACGGGATATCTCTGCCTTTAAGTAAATAATAACTGCTGATACTTAAAACAAACATTGCCCCCGCAACGTAACCACCTGCGACGGTATGAATAAACTTAACTTGTGCTACAGGATTAAAAATAATTTCGCTAAAGCTGACAAGTTCCATGCGCATTGTCATGTAATTAAATTCACTACCTACAGGGTTTTGCATCCAGCCGTTAGCAATTAATATCCACAAGGCTGAAAAGTTTGTACCCAGTGCCATTAAAAAGGTGCCAATTAAATGCTGTCGCTTACTCAACCTGTCCCAACCTAAGAAGAACATTCCTACAAAGGTAGATTCAAGGAAAAAAGCCATTAACCCTTCAATAGCTAAAGGTGCGCCAAATACATCCCCAACATAATGGGAGTAGTAAGACCAATTGGTACCAAATTCAAACTCCATTGTGAGCCCGGTAGCTACACCAATGGCAAAATTAATACCGAATAGCTTTCCCCAAAACTTTGTCATGTCGCGATAAATTTCACGACCTGTCATCACAAAAACGGCTTCCATGATGAATAAAATCCATGTTAAACCGATAGTTAAAGGAACAAACAAGAAATGGAATAATGCAGTAACAGCAAACTGCCACCGAGATAATTCAACTAACGCTTCGCTTATCATTCTAATACTCTCCTTGTACTGATTATATTCAGTACATTGTAATCAACCGTTATTAAATAAGTTAATTCTTTATTAGTTAACTCTAATTTAGTGAGGGATTATACATATCCAGCTGAAAACTAAAAATAACTAAAATTGATTGAAACAATCGATAAAAGCGATTAAAGCAAATATAAGGAAAATCTGGAGTAAGTATTGTTGGTTGGTGTTTGAAATAGAGTTCTAAATAAGTTGATAATATTGAATGGTTTATTGGTTAGTTTATGTATTTGTATTACAAAAATAATGTCAACTTGTGACGTAAAATTGTAAGGCAACAACAGATAACAATAGTCATCTTATTCTAACTTTAGGCTTGTTATTGCATAAAATTTACACCAACTATTCGATTGGTCATTAATAGCTGGTGTATTTCTCGATACAAAGTAATTATTAGCATGTTGAGTTTGGAGCAACCATTGGTGGTCGAACACGATGTCTTCTCATTAAAGGAGGAATACCGCCACCATTTGTTAACCAGTTGGCTGCTGCATTACCGACACTTTTAGCTCGTCTTGTGGCAGCTGTTTGACGGTTTGTTCCTAGTGGGTTTCCGGCCGTATGACTTGTAGTCCCTTCAGAATGCCAGTAAGTGCCTGTAACCCATAAAAAACAAGCTTCAAGACAACAATACTCCCATTTTATATCAAAAGTAGAGTTGCCTTGTGCATCTGCGCCATGAGCAGTCATAGTGGCTCTTAAAGCTCCTTCAGTACAATTATTGGTGCAGCCTACAGTAGGCATAACAGATAATAAAATTGCTAATAACATTAATAACTCTAAAAATAGTCGTAGGATTTCAGATAATTCTTCTTGCGATGCTCCAATCACTTCAGGAGTAAAAGAAGCTGTCATTGTTGGACTTAATACTATTGGTGATGGCGCGGACTTTACTGGCGATTGATGACAGCCACAGTCTCCAATAGGACCTAAATCTGGTATTTGAATTGACACTATTTTATTGCGCTCTGCTTGATATTGTTCTGCCGAGAGTAAAATCATATGTTCTGCTAAATTAGAAGCACACTCTCTAAATGCTTGAATAGAGCCTAAAACTTTAGCACTGTCTGTTCCATCATTTACTAAAGATGGAGGCGGATTTATACTATCACCTAAAGCTAAAACCCCCATGCCAGCTGTTGCCAACGAGTCAGCTAAAAAATTTTCCTCCTGAAATTCAGCACATCTTTGCTGCAAACCTGTATCGTTTAATTCTTGTGCCAAATTGTAAAGGTGCTCTCCTAAATCATCAGTAACATCTGTTTTAAGTTTTGGATTATCCGCCATAAATTTACTACCTAAGCCACTTAATCCTGTGCCTAAGGTTTTGAACGCTTCAGGTAAAGATTGTTTCTTTGCTTTGTTAACTAAGTTTTCGAGGACTTTTGCTATTTTATTTAATTGAGTATGAGTTAATTGGTTTGCTTTAGTTTGCGTGGCCATGATCGACACTCCCAATGTTCACTGTCAAAACGGCAAAGACAGTTGTGTATATTCTCTTAAAAGTAGACTACACCGCGTGCTTTGTCGATTTTGCTTGAGGAGGTTAATTGATATTGGGCTGTATTATTGGGACTTTTTGCAGCGAAAAATGGTCGCTATTTATCGTCAGTTATTCACAATTAATCAAAAATCATAACGATAGGGGAAAACATAGGTGCTATTTGGAATAAGGGAGAAATAGGGGAGTTTTACCACAGAAGGTGAGTAGCGAATAAAACAGAGGAACTAACTAGCTCAACTGTCTTGTTCTGCTAGCTTATCGACACTAACAAGACAATTGTCAGAAAATACATCCATAAAGTAGGCGACTTCGGGCAATTCGTTTTTATAAGATAATAACATGGAGTCTAATTTGTTTTTAACAGGTTCAAACTCCACATTACCAAAGCGAATCTCATCACAAGCTTTGATATATGCTGAAATAATATCAGCAGCTTTAACAATAACTTTATATTCAGGGTCGACTTCATCTTGCACAAGTAAATCTGAAAATGATTCTTGAAGCTCTGTTGGCAAAGAAACTAGACATTCAATTTCTGAAAGGTTTTCTAACTTCTTAAACTCTTTAGTGAACTCAGGATTATGATATTTTGTTACATGATTTAAGTCTTGTAACTTTGATTCTGAAATTTCATGATAAATAGCCACCGTTGCTGCTTTCTCAGGGCTTAAATTACCATTAAATTTTTTGTTTTTTATCACTGTTAACAGGTGAGAAATCACCGCTACCATATGAGAATGTTCAGCAACATTTTCCTTTTTAACCGTGTGCATTAGCCCCCATCTCTTGATAAGGGGCATTCGGTAAATCCACGCTAAAAAGGTACTTTGTTTCATAAAGTTTACTTGCTTTATATCTGTTTATAAGTCGTAAAGAAGTTTTTCAATCTTTCTATTGCTGGTATTAACTCATCAACATGTGGTAGAAAAACTAATCTGAAGTAATTTTGTGCTTTAATATTAAAAGCGCTGCCGTGAACAAGTAATATTTTTTCTTGTTTTAGCAGGTCTAGTATCATTTTTTCATCATTAGTAATGTTGAACTTCTCAGCGTCAACTTTTACAAATAAATATAATGCTCCCATTGCAGGATGACATGATAATCCATCAATATCGTTGATCATTTCGTAAGCGACGTTACGCTGTTTCAATAAACGTCCATCACCTGTGATGAGTTCATTAATACTTTGATAGCCACCTAATGCCGTTTGAATAGCATGTTGACTTGGAACATTTGAACACATACGCATTGAGGCTAAAATAGTTAGCCCTTCTACATAATCTTCAGCATGAATTTTTGGGCCAGAAAGCACCATCCAACCCGCTCTAAAACCAGCAATTCTATAATTCTTTGATAAACCACCCAGCGTAATAACAAATACGTCTTGGCACAAAGATGCAGTTGAAATATGTTTTGCATCATCGTATAAAATTTTATCGTAAATTTCATCGCTGAAAATTATCAGGCTATGTTTTCTTGCAAGGGCAATAATACCTTCCAAAATTTCTTTAGGGTACACCGCACCAGTAGGGTTATTAGGATTAATGAGAACAATTGCTTTGGTTTTATCAGTGATCTTACTTTCCATATCATCTAGATCGGGGTACCAGCTGTTTTCATCATCACAAACATAATGAACTGGGTTACCACCAGAAAGAGAAACTGCAGCTGTCCAAAGTGGGTAATCAGGTGCTGGAATTAATACGTCATCACCATTGTTAAGTAAACCTTGCATGGCCATAACAATCAGCTCACTCACGCCATTACCGATAAAGATATCATCAACACCAACATCTTTAATGCCTTGTTGTTGGAAATATTGCATTACAGCAACACGAGCAGAGTATATACCTTTAGATTCACTATAGCCTTGGGAATTGGGTAAGTTATGAATTACGTCTTTTAAAATATCGTCAGGCGCTTCAAAACCAAAAGGGGCAGGGTTACCAATGTTTAGTTTCAGTATTTTGTGCCCTTCATCTTCTAAGCGACGTGCCTCGGCTGCTATTTGTCCTCTAATTTCATAACAAACATTGTTTAATTTAGATGACTTGATTATAGCTTTCATGATGAGGTTCTTCTTCAGTTAATGTGTATAGGGTAATAAACCCCATTGTTGCTAATATTAGCGAGTATTGAAATAGTTAACGGTAAGTTTTTAATGATAATTTGCACTATTTGTTCATAAAAGAACATATCTTGATTATTTTTAAGCTAAAAAGTCATGGTTGAATGAATAATGCACAAAAAAATCACCATCTTTGTAATGAGAAAGTATTTAGGTATGAAGGGATTATTCGTACGGTAGATTGAATTGAGGGGAGGCTCATTTAAATTATCAGTATTTTTGAGGAAGTATTTTATTGTTCAAGCTTTTATCACACACTACTCTGTTTCTACCATTTTCTTTTGCTTTGTAGAGCATGTCATCAGCTTTACTGATTAGTTCACTTTCATTAGTACCATAACTGGGAACCATTTCAGCTAAGCCGATACTTGCTGTTAAAAATAACTCGGTAGGAGAATTACTATTTTGTATATTAAGGCCGACAATTTTATTAAGTAGGCTTTTAAGTAGTACTTTAGCTTCTTTTAATGATGTATTTCCTAAAACAAGAACAAACTCTTCTCCACCATATCTGGCACATATATCACTAGGTCTATTAACAAATGTTTTAAGTACTTGTCCTACTTTAATTAGACATTCGTCTCCAGACTGATGACCATATGTATCATTTAATAACTTGAAATGATACAGATCTATTATGGCTAAACTGATCGGTTTCTGAAGCCTTAAACACCTTTTCCATTCTTCAGAAATAAAATTATCAAAACTACGGCGATTGGGGATTTGAGTTAGCCCGTCAATCCTAGCTAAATCTCTTATTTTATCTTCAACAATTTTTCTTTCTGTTATGTTCTGATGGGATATAACAAAGTAGTGTTCTGATACAAAATCAAAAGGTGTAACACGCATCATAAACCATCTAATCTCATCAGGGCTGTGACAAGGGTATTCAAAATAAAAAGATTCACTACGTTTATTAATAACGTTTCTAATTCCATTGCCAGCTTGTGTTCCAAAGTTGTCACCTAGTTTAGAGGCTTTATCACACACTTCAATGTAGTTGATTCCTATCCAATCACCAGCAACAGCACAGCCATTATGTGCGCCAAACTCTGTCCAACTTTTGTTGACAAATATAATTTTCCCTTCTTCATTGATAACAGCAATATGCTCAGTAATAGAGTCTAATACTAAGCTTAAAAAATCATATGTATTTTCCATACTTACCTTTTTGGTTTTCTAAAATTTATCTTTAGTCTTATCTTTCACTGTTGATTCATTTTGAAAAGAGAATTAGCTTACCAGCCAAGGGAGTTTGTTTATCTTTAGCATACTTTACTTGTTGTTTTACTCAGAAAGTAAAAATTAACAATCTTATGATATCAGCATGAACAAAGGTAATGGCTTAATTACTTTTACTATATTGATTTGTTGTATGCCATTGTTAACCAATCAATGACTTCTTCACCTACATCCGTAATTTTTGTAAGTTGAATTCTATGAGTGCACATAGTGCCAAATGGTCCTGAGTTCTGTAAGCAGCCCTGAACATCAACGTTTTTTAGTTTTAACCCTAAATCTATTCTTGTTTTGGTGGCAGGTTTTATCAAGGCAAATTGTTTTTTTCTAATAAGGCTAACGCTGCCTTTTTTGGGCGTAATGATAATATCGCTACCTAAACTTTTGACGATGTCAATAAGTGCTTGGTATATTGGCTTAAGGGACTCCTTACCTTGGTATTGGTTTAGCAGTAACTCTTCTGAGGTATCATTTTTTTCATTAGATAAAGTAACAATGGTATTTGCAAAGCCGTGAGTGAGATCATGCTCTGTTTTTAAAAACTTTACTGCAACACCGTGTTTATCGAAGTTTTTACTTTTGAGAATCTTTATCCATTGTTCTAAAGATTTACCCGTTTTCGCAGGCATATTGTTAATCATTGTTTGAAGTGCCTTATCCATATTCTACCTCTTAGACTGAAAGTTTTGCTGGCTCAACAATGGAATTTAATCTACGTATCAATTTGTCATATCAAATGAGAACACATTAAATAGAGGCTTTATTTTATTAACAAAAAACATCATAAGTGATTATTTATCAGATATTATTTAGAGCCTGAGCGTTTTGGATCACGATGAAAGTTAAACTCAATGGAGTCATTCCAAATTAACAATAACTGCTTATATTCTAAAAGTTCGTTTTCTGTGGCAATATCTTTGAGGGCTTTTTGAGAGAGTTCATTAAAACGCTCAAGTTCTTCCTTATTCATCATAGTCTTCCTTGATATTCGACCCCACAAATATAGTGGCTGTTAAACGGTTATGCAAACTTCCAGCATAGATTTATATTAAGAGTGTAGTTGAAAATTAATCATCTGATAGTAAAAATTGAAAAGAACGGTCTTTCTTTGATTTTAAACAATGATTCCTTTATTGTTTTTAGATGAAGCTGCTGGGGATTTACATTGTTTTAAGGTAGTGACTTATGAAGTTTTTAATTGGCTAAAAAGCAAATAGATAAAACGTTTTTATTAAGCACTACAAAAGGTAAAGCAAAGTGTTTCCCGCATTGCATTACGGGAAACATAACTACTTAAGTAAAAGCGGAGTGTAAAACTAGTTTTAAATAATAGTTTTATGAACAGCTTTATACTTCTTTTATTAATTAGCTAAAAAGTGACATAACATCATCAATTGCAACTAAAGACTTTTCGCCTGTAATACGGTCTTTAACTTCTACCTGTTGTGCATCTAGGTTTCGTTCACCGATTATTATTAAAAGTGGTGTACCCATTAATTCATGATCGGCAAACATAACACCTGGGCGCTCTTTTCTATCGTCAAACAATACTTCAATTCCTGCTTGATTTAGTTGCTCATATAAAGCTTCAGCAGTTTCTTTTACGCGTGCTGATTTAGCCATATTCATCGGTACAATTGCCACTTGAAAAGGTGCTATCGCTTTAGGCCATTTAATTCCATATTTATCGTGGTTTTGTTCAATAGCTGCGGCAACAATACGTGAAACACCAATACCATAACAACCCATGGTTAATGTTTGATTTTTACCACCTTCATTTAATACAGAACAACCCATTGCTTCAGCATATTTTTTCCCTAATTGAAAAATATGTCCTACTTCAATGCCACGCTTGATAACAATGTTACCTTGACCACAAGGACTAGGATCACCAGCAACAACATTACGAATGTCTGCGACTTGATAAGTATCACAATCTCTCTGCCAGTTAGCACCAGTCAAGTGATTGTCACTTTCGTTAGCACCACAAACAAAGTCACTTAAGTTTTCTGCGCTTCTATCGACAATAATATCTATTTTTAAACCAATTGGACCAATAGAGCCAGCATTACAGTTGGCTGCAGCTAGTATTTGCTCTTCACTTGCAAAGGTTAATGGCGCGGCTACTTGTGGTATCTTTTCAGCTTTAATTTCATTAAGTTGATGATCACCACGCAATACTAGAGCAATAACAGGTGTTTCACCTTGTTCATTTTCAACACCACATACAAGTAATGTTTTAACTGTTGTTTTAATATCTATATCTAAGAAATTAGATAATGCTTCAATTGTTTTGATATTTGGAGTAGCAACTTTTTCTAGGGCTTGCGTTGGTTCAGAACGTTTTGTTTGAGGAGCTAATGCTTCAGCTTTTTCAACCTGTCTCTTATACACATCTGACGCTGCCGACGAAGAGGATAGTGCAGATCTCGGT
>CAJXUT010000079.1 GCA_913061365.1 uncultured Colwellia sp. | reverse complement strand
AGATCTACACTATCCTCTTCGTCGGCAGCGTCAGATGTGTATAAGAGACAGCCGTAAATACTTTTATCATTCTCGACTCACGCGGCAAAGCACTAAAAGATAGTTTCCATACTCAAGAAATTACTGAAGCTTTAAGTGAAAAATTAAAAGAAGATAACTATTGTGACATACCTTTACAACCAGCACGCAGGGAAGTAAAACAATTCCAATTTCCACTGCAAGTCAGCTTTATTAAAATAAAAGCCAAAAGTAAAACGATGATAGAAATCATTGCGCTAGATAGAGCGGGATTACTTAGTAATATTGCCCAAGTATTTCAGCAACTACAAATTAATATTCATTCTGCCAAAATCACCACCTTTGGTGAAAAAGCTGATGATGTTTTTGCCATTTCAACAAGCGAAAATACCGCTTTAAATGATGAAGAAAAACAAATGTTATCCGATAAATTAACACAAGAAATAGATTAACAATAACACCTAATAGGAACTTTTAAATGACTGACTTAACAGCATTAGCAAGTACGATAGAACAAGCTTTTGACGATAGAGCGAACATTTCACCAACAACCGTTTCCAGTGAAGTAAAAACGGCAGTTATCGATGCACTTGCTGCTTTAAATAACGGCTCTGCAAGAGTAGCAGAAAAAATTGATGGCCAATGGCATGTACATCAATGGTTAAAAAAAGCAGTGTTATTATCGTTTAGAATTTGGGACAACCAAGTTATTGATGGTGCTGAAAGCACTTTTTTTGATAAAGTACCAATGAAGTATGACGGTTATACACAAGCAATGTTTGAAGATGACGGTGTACGTGTAGTACCTGGTGCATCTGTACGAACAGGTAGCTATATAGGTAAGAATGTTGTAGTAATGCCTAGCTTTGTCAATATCGGCGCCTATGTAGATGAAGGCTGTATGGTTGATGCTTGGGCAACGGTTGGCTCATGTGCACAAATTGGTAAAAACGTACATTTATCAGGTGGTGTTGGTATTGGCGGTGTATTAGAGCCTTTACAAGCAGGACCAACAATCATTGAAGATAATTGCTTCATTGGCGCGCGCTCTGAAATAGTTGAAGGCGTGGTCATTGAAGAAGGTGCGGTTATTTCAATGGGTGTTTATATTGGCCAGAGCACACGTATTTTTGATCGTGAAACAGGCGAAGTACATTACGGTCGCGTTCCAGCAGGTTCTGTAGTCGTTCCAGGTAACTTACCTTCAAAATGTGGGAATTACAGTTTATATGCTGCCGTTATTGTGAAAAAAGTTGACGCAAAAACACGTGCTAAAACAGGCATAAATGAATTATTACGCTTAGTCGACTAATGACTATTATTTGATAATATGTTCTAGATAAGAAAAGGGGCTGTAAAAATAAATTTTACAGCCCCTTTTTACGTTAAATGACTAATTAAAATTAAGCTTTTAATTTTTCATCTAGTTCTTCAATTTTAGCTTTCCAAATTGCTGGTCCAGTTACGTGAGCTGACTCACCTGAACTATCCACAGCAACCGTTACTGGCATATCTTCAACTTCAAATTCATAAATAGCTTCCATTCCTAAATCTTCAAAAGCAACAACTCGTGCTTTTTTAACCGCTTTAGAAACTAAATAGGCTGCGCCACCCACTGCCATTAAGTACACGGATTCATGCTTCTTAATGTTTTCAACAGTTGCACTGCCACGCTCAGATTTACCAATTGAGCCTAAAAGGCCTGTTTGAGATAGCATTAAGTCAGAAAACTTATCCATACGCGTTGCCGTTGTTGGGCCAGCTGGACCAACCGCTTCATCACCTACAGCATCAACAGGGCCTACGTAGTAAATAAATTTATCGGTGAAATCAACAGGTAGTTCTTCACCTGCATTAAGCATGTCTTGAATACGTTTATGAGCAGCGTCTCTTCCGGTAAGAATTGTACCACTAAGTAAAACTGTTTCACCGGTTTTCCATTCACTGATATCAGCTTTTGTTAAACCATCAACATTTACACGACGTACACCTTCACCAACTTCCCATGTAATATCAGGCCATTCTTCTAGTTTAGGCGGCGTTAAATCCGCAGGGCCGCTACCGTCTAGGTGAAAATGAACGTGACGAGTGGCTGCACAGTTAGGAATCATCACAACAGGCTTCGAAGCTGCATGCGTTGGTACTGAGTTAATTTTTACATCCACAACCGTTGTTAAGCCACCCAGTCCCTGTGCACCTATACCAAGTTGATTTACGCGTTCAAAAATTTCTAAACGTAATTCTTCTTCAGCATTTTGTGGTCCTCTATCCATTAAGTCTTGAATATTTACAGGATCCATCAAGCTTTCTTTAGCTAGTACTCCAGCTTTTTCAGCAGTACCGCCAACACCTATACCTAACATGCCAGGTGGACACCAGCCAGCACCCATTGATGGTAACGTTTTAACAACCCAATCTGCGATAGAGTCAGACGGGTTTAACATAGCCATTTTAGTTTTATTTTCACTACCGCCGCCTTTAGCCGCAATCATCACTTCAATTTCATCACCTTCAACAAGGTCAATGTGTACAACAGAAGGAGTATTATCTTTAGTGTTCTTACGAGCGCCAGCAGGATCAGCAACAATTGATGCTCTTAACGGATTATCAGGATTCATATAAGCACGACGAGTACCTTCATCAACCATTTGCTGTACTGTCATGTCAGTTTTGTCCCACTTAACTGCCATCCCAATTTTAACGAAACAGGTCACAATACCGGTATCTTGACAAATAGGACGTTTACCTGTTGCCGACATACGTGAATTAATGAGGATTTGTGCAATAGCATCTTTCGCCGCGTTACTTTGCTCTTTATGATAAGCTTTTTCTAACGCTTGAATAAAATCTAAAGGGTGATAATAAGAAATATATTGAAGAGCATCTTCAATACTATCGATTAAGTCTTGTTGTTTTATGATTGTCATAAGGCTCTCTGTTTTCTAGGATATTGTGTATAATACGCTTTGTATTATAATAACCTGCTATTGAAACTGCTGCTAGTAGCCAATAGTAGAATATAAACACTTATCACTAAAAATAACCTCGTAAATTATCAGAGTAGCTATCACCTTGCCTTCAAATACCCTTTTTTCTGTAAATCAATTATCCTTATCTGCTAAAAAGTTAACATTAACAGAAAATGTTAGCCCGTTAGACTTGTTCACTCCACTAGCCAATACACCTTGGGCAATGTGGTTAGACTCAGGTCAAAGTGAACACATTGATGGGCGTTTTGATATTTTAGTTTGGCAACCTGAAGTAACCCTATGTACTTATGGTGACAAAACCAATATTCACCATATAGATACAAATAAAAGAAAAATGAGCGAAGAAGATCCCTTATCTTTACTTGAAAAAGTACAACAACAAATAATCGCTAAAATGCCTAGTTCAAAAGAAGAATTACCATTTTTAGGCGGTGCCTTAGGTTATTTCTCTTACGATTTGGGTCGGTGTTTTGAAGCATTACCTGAACAAGCTTTGCGCGATATAAATTCACCTGATATGGCCGTAGGTATTTATGCCCAAGCAGTTATTTATGATCACAAACATGAACAATACTTTCTAATTTGCCCTGAAGAAAGACGCGTAGCCTTAACAAACTATATTCACCAAATAGTCATTGATAAGCCAAATTCTGCACAAGCAGCGAAGTCTTTTGCTCTAACATCGCCTTGGCAAAGTAATATGGATCAAGCGAGTTACACCCAAAAGTTCAACCAAGTTCAACAATACTTACTATCAGGTGACTGCTATCAAATCAATTTATCACAACGGTTTAGCGCTGATTATCAAGGAGATGAATTCCAAGCATACTTAGCACTTAGAAGTGAAAACAAAGCTCCTTTTTCAGCTTTTATTCAGCTAGAAGAAATTGCTATTTTAAGTGTATCTCCAGAACGATTTTTACAGCTATCCAATGGAAAAGTACAAAGTAAGCCTATTAAAGGAACTTTACCAAGGGGCATAAATAAGCAGCAAGATGAAGCGTATGCGCAACAACTAGCAAACTCAAGTAAGGATCGAGCAGAAAACTTGATGATTGTTGATTTACTACGTAATGATATTTCAAAAGTTTGTAAAGCGAATACTGTCGTTGTGCCCAAATTATTTGATATTGAAAGCTTTCCTGCAGTTCACCATCTTGTGAGTACTGTTGAAGGCCAACTTGCTGAACAATATAATGCCTGTGATTTGCTGAGAGGTGCATTTCCTGGGGGGTCGATTACGGGAGCACCTAAAATACGGGCAATGGAAATCATTGAACAACTTGAACCACATCGACGTAGCGTTTATTGTGGCTCTATCGGTTATATATCAACTTGTGGCACAATGGATACAAGTATTACCATTCGAACGCTTATTTGTCAGAAATCAAATAAGCAAATTGAACAAGGAAAAATTTATTGTTCAGCCGGCGGAGGATTAGTTGCTGATTCAGCAGCAACAAGTGAATATCAAGAAACTTTTGATAAAGTAAATCGAATTCTTCCTATACTTACAAAGTTGTTTGCAACAAAACCTGAATAACTGAAGAAGAAGCGGATTATGAATAAAGCAGAGTTTTTATATCGTTTCAATTTATTACAGCACGGTGATTCTTGTCATAATTATCAACATAATTTGCCATTAAAATCTGCTGCTGTACTTATTGCTTTAGTTAATAATAATGAACCTAATGATTTTACGCCTGATGGGTTAGAAGTGCTGCTAACCAAACGTGCAAGTCATTTAAAACACCACCCTTCTCAAATAAGCTTCCCCGGTGGCAAAGTAGAGCCCACTGACACAAATTTAATTCATACGGCCTTAAGAGAGGCTCATGAAGAAATTGGTCTATCACCAAATGAAGTCTCTGTTGTAGGCCAGTTACCAAATTATGAAGTCATCAGTGGCTACCAAGTGACACCCATTGTTGCTTTGGTTGATTTACCACAATATCTACAAAAAGACACCAATGAAGTAGCAGAAATATTTCAAGTTCCTTTACAGCATTTTTTACAACCTAATAATCACCGTAGTATTCAGTCTTATCGAAATGGTCATCATCATGATGTGCATTTTTTTCCTTACAAACACTACAACATTTGGGGCGCCACCGCCGCCATGTTAAAAGATTTGATTGAGCATATTAAGTAGAAAAATCAATACTCTTCTAGTTTCCCTCTAAAACAAAGCTAAAATTTGTTGCCATACGTGTTGCCTTTCAGTTAGTATTAACAATATTAATATCGGGATTAACCCAAAAAACCAAAATTATATTCGGGATTATTTATGATTAGTGTATTTGATATGTTCTCTATAGGCATTGGCCCTTCAAGTTCTCATACTGTTGGACCAATGAAAGCAGCAAAACTTTTTGTTGAAGAACTTAATAAGCAAACATTGTTAGCCAAGACTGATCGAGTGAAATGTGAGTTATTTGGTTCACTAGGACAAACCGGTATCGGTCACGGTACAGGCAAAGCCGTTATTCTAGGTTTGTCTGGTGAGATGCCTGACACTATTCCAGTTGAATCAATTGAAACTATTTTGGCGCAAGTGGTAAGCAGCCAAAGAATTGAGCTTGATGGTCATCATAGTGTGAGCTTTCCAAAAGACGATGCGATAATTTATCACCATAAAAAAACACTACCTGCGCATTCTAATGCCATGACAATATACGCTTATGAAGGCGATAACCTGTTATTAGAGCAAACGTATTACTCTATTGGTGGTGGCTTTATCGTACTTGACTCTGACTTTGAAAAAGAAAAAGATAAAGCGCTTTCTCTACATGAAAATATCAGTATTCCTCATGTATTTAATACAGGTGCAGAATTACTAGAGCACGCACAAAAAACAGGATTCAGCATCAGCACAATCATGATGAATAATGAAAAGTGCTTAAATGATGAAGCTACAATCCGCACCAAATTGATTGAAATTTGGCAAGCAATGCGAAGCAGTGTTGACAGAGGTATTGCAACAGAGGGTATTTTACCTGGCGGGCTAAAAGTGACTCGACGTGCACCTGCACTGTATAGATCTTTAATGGTTGAAAAATCAACTGATCCTCTGAACGCAATGGACTGGGTAAACTTATTTGGTTTAGCTGTGAATGAAGAAAATGCTGCAGGTAGCCGCGTTGTTACAGCACCAACAAATGGCGCTGCGGGTATTATTCCAGCTGTTTTGTGTTACTACGATAAATTTGTTAATCCAGTTTCTGATGATGACTGTATTCGTTATTTATTAACTGCTGCTGCCATTGGTATTTTATATAAAACCAACGCTTCTATTTCTGGCGCTGAAGTAGGTTGTCAAGGTGAAGTCGGTGTGGCTTGTTCTATGGCTGCCGGTGCATTAACAGAAATTATGGGTGGAACGCCTATTCAAGTAGAAAATGCAGCTGAAATCGGTATGGAACATAACTTAGGATTAACCTGTGATCCTGTAGGTGGATTAGTACAAGTTCCGTGTATTGAACGTAATGCAATGGGCTCGGTTAAAGCTATCAATGCATCTCGTTTAGCACTTCGTGGTAACGGCACATCAAAAGTATCTTTAGATAAAGTAATTAAAACGATGTGGGAAACGGGTAATGATATGAAGACTAAGTATAAAGAAACTTCACGTGGCGGCTTAGCTGTTAACATTACTGAGTGTTAATTAAAAAAAAGTCTAACCAAAATTAAAAGTTAGAATAAAAAAAGAGTTAATTTACGAAGCAAGCATTACTAAATGAACTTCGCAATTTAACTCTTTTTTATTTATAGCGTAAAAGAGCAACAGCCTCTTACTTGATAAGGTAATGATATTATTTAATTGGTAACTCTACATCCCCAAACAATTCATCTACTTCAGCATTATTTTTTAACAGCATAGCCTGAGTAACGATATTTTTAGTTAGATGCGGAGCAAAACGTTCAATAAAGTCAAACATGTAACCTCGTAGGAAACTACCTCTTCTAAAGCCAATCTTAGTCGTACTTGCTTTAAATAGGTGACTAGCATCAATAGTAACTAAATCACTATCAATTTCAGCATCCATTGCCATTGAAGCAATAACACCAATACCTACACCTAAACGAACGTAGGTTTTAATAACATCAGCATCAGTTGCAGTAAAAGCAATTTTAGGCTCAACATTTGCCCTTTCAAACGCAGCATCTAAATCTGAGCGACCCGTAAAGCCAAAAACATAAGTAACCAAAGAATACTTAGCAATATCCTCAATGGTTAATTCTTGTTTCTTCGCTAAAGCGTGATCCTTACGAACAATAATACTACGATTCCAATGATAACAAGGTAGCATAACAAGATCGTTATATAGGTGAAGAGATTCTGTTGCAATTGCAAAGTCAGCATCTCCCTTTGCTGCTGCATCACTAATTTGTGCAGGCGTACCTTGCGACATATGTAATGATACTTTGGAATACTTCTTCATGAAGCCTTGAATAACATCAGGTAAAGCATAACGAGCTTGCGTATGTGTTGTCGCAATACGTAGTTTACCTTCATCAGGCTGGGTATGTTCACGAGCTACAGCTTTAATACCTTCTACTTTTGATAAAATTTGCTGAGCAATCGTGATGACTTCTTGACCTGCAGGCGTTACATGCGTTAAATGTTTACCACTACGACCAAAAATTTGAATACCAAGCTCATCTTCAAGCATACGAACTTGCTTAGAGATACCTGGTTGAGAAGTGAATAAAGCTTCTGCTGTTGCAGAAACGTTTAAGTTATTATTTAGTACTTCAACTATATAGCGCAATTGTTGCAATTTCATATGCGAGCTTCATGAACTTTCTTAGACCAAAATAATATACTTAATTAACAATTTATTCCATCTCAAATTGAGATTTTTGTAAACTTTATCTCCCATTTAATTAAAATTATTCAGCGAAATTTTCAAATTAGTTTACGCTATACTATAAATAAGCTGTTTTACTGATATTTTTTATCGTTTTCATCATATTAATTGCAAGTTACTCTTTGCTAAACATGACAATTTTTGTAGACTGCTTAGCATTGTTCACATTCATTTAAAAAATAAGAGCTTTAACATGATCGCTATCATCGTAGGTTTAATCATTGCTTTAATTCTTTTTGTTGTTATCGTCAGTGGAATACAGCAGCATAAAGAAAAGCAAGAAGCAGACAAAAAAGTAAAAGTTGCTAAGCAAAAAGCTATTATAGATGAAAGCGAAGCATTGCTTGTCAGTGTTGGTAATTTACCCTCTAGCCCTAATTTGATTAAAATTTTAAATAATAGAAGCTTAAATGCTGCTAAAGCAATGCAAGCTTTAGCTCCTGAAACAAAAGGGATGCAAGATAGAATAAAAGAGTTAACGGCACGATTAGATGCCGCTGAAGATCTTGCCGCAAACCAAACTAGTGATGAAATATTTATGATGCCTGATGACGATCAGCAAATACTCACTATTTTACAATGCATTAAAAAAATTCGTGCCACATTAAAATCAGAGCAAGGTAAAGGAGTGGTTGATGCA
The DNA here is from genome assembly GCA_913061365.1 of uncultured Colwellia sp. Lineage (GTDB taxonomy): Bacteria > Pseudomonadota > Gammaproteobacteria > Enterobacterales > Alteromonadaceae > Colwellia. Next base: position 6,258 of record CAJXUT010000079.1, on the reverse strand, counting down.
CAAACCTTTACTAAAGAAGATCAACGCTTAGATGCTATGCAACTCAAAATTAATATCGAAAGTTTAATTAAACGCGGTAATCAAGCTTCAAGCAAAGAAATGCTAGGCTCTGCTCGCCAATACTTTGAGAAGGCATTACAGACATTAGCCAGCCACCCTATCAAAACAGAATATATTTCAACAAAACAAGCTGAAATTAGTAATAAATTAGCGAGTATTAGCGACTCACTCAAAAGTAGTAATGCACAAGATGCTGCGAAAAAAGCTAAAAGTGAAGAAAATGAATTGGATGTACTATTTCAACCGAAAAAGAAATGGTAATATTCATTTTATAGTGAAACTTGCTAAAACAACTTAAACGTCAAGCCAGCTTTTGCTGGCTTTCCTTTATCTTGAGTACAATAAAATTACCGTGGAAAAAATTAACACAATCACCCTACCTTCTTTTCTAAGAAGAACAATGAAAGCTTATGTGTTGAAAGCTCATATTAGACAACAAGGTTGTGAGCTTCATCGTATAGGTCGTTCTAGAAATTGGCAACTCAAGGCAAACTTCGAACAATTACAAACTATTATCGCTTTTATTGAGATATCAGATGAGGCAAGTTGGCTTTGGTTAGCAAAGCTACTAAGAAATGAATACAAACACTTAACTCATAATGAACTCGTTAAAATTGCATCAACATTGGAAGATATAACAGTAAGTGCGCTAATAGCTCGCAGTGATTGTACTATAGCCCAAGCTAGAGCCATTATTGATGAATTAGAGGGGTTAGACTAACTTAGTTAGCTAATTGGTTAATTTTAGTAAATATGAACTTTACACAATAGCTAAGCAATTTTGATATACAAAGTATTCACATTGATTGTTTATTCTTGATTTAAGGAATAGATCAAACCTTTAGTATAAATATTGCTATACCCTACCACTGAGCGTTTTTCTTTATAGATTTTGGAGCTGTAGTCATGAAAAAAACACTTATCATGAGCTTATTTTTTATTTCTCATTTATCGTTTGCTAACGATGAAATCAAAGATTTAGATTTTGAATCTCTTTTAGCCGCTGACGTACAAGTAACGTCAGTAATGAAGAGAACTAATAAGGCATCAACCACCCCTGCCTCTGTTTATGTTATTTCAAATACTCAAATGCTAAATGCGGGCGTAACCTCTGTCGCGCAAGCATTAACATTAGCTCCTGGCGTACAAGTTAGAAAAATTGATAATAACAAATGGGCTATAGGCATTAGAAATGCTGCTGGTCGTTATACTTCAAGACTACTTGTCATGATAGATGGACAAAGTATCTATAACCCCTCATTTGCAGGCGTATACTGGGAAGCACTAAATATTCCTATTTACGACATAGAGCGCATTGAAGTTGTTAAAGGCCAAGGAGGCCTTTTATGGGGCAGTAATGCAACTAACGGTGTAGTGAATATTATCACTAAACTATCAAATGATACTCGCTCAACCAAAGTAACCCTTAAAACAGGTACAACCCTTGATTATGATGTGAGCCTTAGAGTAGGTGATGATTTAAATATTGGTGAAAATAGTAGTTATCGTTTTTATATTAATAGCCAAGCCAATAATAAATCAGATAAGAGTATTCGATGGGCGCCGCAAGATAAGGGAGAAAAAGATTCTTTTGGTGCGCGTTTTGACCTTGCTTTTAATGACGACACTTCACTACTAATTCAAGGGGATTATACAGATATAAAAATGGGGCAAACATTAGAATTAGCCCATCCAATTACCTTTGCAGGTGCTGAAGTAGTCGAACCACAAAAGAGAAAGCACACTTTATTAATGCTGCGCATTGAGAATAGGTTATCTAATATCGCTAACCAATCATTACAAACCTCTTATGCGAAACAAAAGGGTGATCAACCCTACTATATGGAAGAGTTCACAAGTTATGATATTGACTATCAAATAAATATGCAGCTTAACTTTGCTCAACTAGATTTAGGTGCAAACTATAGCTACAACAAAACGCCTTTTCTTGAGAGTGATTACTTAAACAGCGAAAATGATGTTAATAGAATAAAAAAGTATGGAACCTTTGCACAAGCAAGTTTTGCCCTGATTGAAAACGAATTAGATCTTATTTTAGGGGAAAAGTTTGAGCATAATAGTTTAACCGGTTGGGAGCAGCAGCCATCAATTCGTTTAGCATGGCGTCCTGATAATTCACATTTTTTATGGGCTTCATTTTCTAAAGGTGTACGTACGCCTTCATTGCTTGAATATGATTACAATATTCAAACAAATGGTTTTAAAGTTGAAGCTATTTTTAAAACTGGGCATGAGCTTATTGACAACACACGCATAAAAACGTTTTTACGTGGCAATAATCAACTACAATCTGAAAAAGTTGCTTCAACAGAATTAGGTTACCGAATTAGCCACAATACATGGAATGCTGATTTATCAGTTTTTTATTCTGAAGCTAAAAATACTCTTTCCATAACCCCTATAGCAAATCCATTATTGGTTCCAACAGTAATAGCATTATTACAGTCAGCAGATATCCTCGGCTTTTCACAATATATTCAAAATCAAACTGTAGACTTTAATTTAAATTCTGATGGTAAACAAAAGACTTACGGTGGTGACTTCATTCTAAATTGGCAGCTTAATCCATCTTCAAATATGACCTTTGGCATAAGTTATGCTAAACAAGAGGAGTATCTTGCACAAAACAAACTATTGGATTTCAATGGAGAAACTAAACAAGTATTTTTTGCTTTAAATAAAAAAATTAATGAAGAGCATAACATTATGTTTCAAAGCCGGTGGGAAGATGGGAGCATTTATAAAACCGATAATTTTATTGCTGTCGATATAAATTGGAACTGGCAATATAATAGCCAATTAACCTTTTCTCTGACAGGCAATAATTTATTAGAGAAAGATCACGTGGAATATGCTCGAACCAATGACACTTTTGATGTAGCAACCTATATTGGACGTAGTGTTTCTCTAGGTATGATGGTTGATTTTTAATAAGGCTTTAACAATGACATATCGCGTCATTCTTATTATTTTACTGACTGTTTGTACATCGCTTGAAGCCAGTGCACAAACATCTCAGCGGGAGTATGCATTAAAAGCAGGCTTAATGTATTATTTTGCCCTATACAGTAATCAAACAACCAACCAAAACACCAACAATTACATAATTTGCAGTTCATCAAAATCTTTCGTTGAAATTGCAACACAAACGTTATTACAAAAAAAAATAGAACAACGTGATGTTGAAGTACGCTACCTTCAGTCACTTTTAGAAAATAATACTTCGTGTCACATCATTTTTTTCAGTGATGAAAAATCATATACACAATACCAAACGACTCTCAATAACAAACCAAGAAGCACACTTTTAATAGGTGAAGCATCTAACTTCATTAATGCAGGCGGCCATATTAAATTCATTCATATCGGCGGGAAAATACGTTTTGAGATTAATCCAGAACAATTAGAAATAAGTGGTATTAAAATTAGCTCAAAAGTAATTCGTTTAGGTAAAGTCAAAGTGAGAAATAAGTCGTGATTGCATTATTAAACTCACACACTATCCGAAACAAGTTTTTATTAATTTTAATGCTTATTGCTATATTATCAGCGTCAGTTACTGCTGGCGTATTAATTTACTTTGAATCTATTGATGCTGAAAAGTATCAACAAGATAAACTGGTCTTGATGTCTTCTATTATTTCACCTAGCCTTACCGCAGCAATTGCATTTAATGATATAGAAACCATTAACGAATTAATTGTGCCCACAGTAAAGTCTGACGGGGTATTTGCTACTTTTGTCTACAACAATAACGATGTGCTAATTACAAAAGTTTATCAAGACAACCTGGCTGGTAATCAGCTAAAAGAAGAAGACAAAGTAGAAACTCCGTTAATTATATCAGGAGAAAACCAAGGAAAATTAGTATTCTACGCTGACAGAACGGTTATTGATAACAAAATGTCATTTTATAAAAAGCTAGTCGCACAACTGCTCATTGGCACACTTTTTATCAGTTTAATTCTCTCAATTATTCTCTCTCGATTAATAACAGGCCCTTTATCACAACTGATACGCATTGCAAAAACAATCAATAAAAATAATGATTATAGTATCAGGGCACCCTACCATTCCGAAGATGAAGTTGGCGATTTAACACGCTGCTTTAATTCAATGTTAGATACCGTTGAAAACCGAGAAAACGTACTCGAATCAACCGTAATTGACAGAACACAAGCATTAGAAGAAGCAAACAAACAGTTACATCATCAGGCATTTGAAGATCCCCTTTCAGGTTTGCCAAATCGTCGCTCATTCTATGCTCTGCTAAATGATGTCGTAAATAAGAAAAAAGAGTTTTGTTTGTTATTTATCGATTTAGATGGCTTCAAAGAAATTAACGATTCTTTAGGGCATGATTACGGCGATATATTATTACAACAAGTGAGTAAACGCATTGTCAGTTGTGTCAGAACTGATGATTTTGTTGCTCGCTTAGGTGGCGATGAATTTACTGTTATTTTAAATGGTTTAACTAATGAAGAAAAAATAGGACAGATCATCAATCAAATGCTCTCTTCGCTTGAAAGTGTTTTTCATATAAAAAGTGAAAAGGTTTTCACTTCAGCAAGTGTTGGAGTAACACTCTTTCCTCGCGACGGAAGTAATGTAGACACGCTCATAAAAAATGCTGATCAGGCAATGTATGAGTCTAAACGTAAAGGCAAAAATAGATCCCATTACTTCAATGAAGAAATGTCTCGACAATTATTAAATAAACAAGAAAAAATTACTGATTTACACAACGCATTAAAAAACGAAGAATTCATTATCTATTACCAACCAATAGTAAACTTACAAACGAATGAAGTTGATAAAGCAGAAGCACTCGTTCGATGGCAACACCCAACAAAAGGGTTGATATTACCCGACGACTTTCTTAAGACAATTGAAGAAGAAAGTTTAATGGATGAGCTAGGATATTGGGTTGCTAATCAAGTGTTGAGTGATCGATTGAAGTGGCATCAACATTCGCCAAGAAACATAGAAATCAGCATTAATATTTCACCATCTCAATTCAAGTCAAAAGATAGTTTGTTACTACAGTGGCTTTCTGATTTTGACAAAGTATCACTGCCTCAAAATGCTATTGCCTTTGAAATAACAGAGCATTCATTAGTTCATGATCATTTTAAGGTTAGAGAGTTACTCAATGATATTCGTGGTAAAGGTATTGATATTGCTATTGACGACTTTGGCGTAGGCTATTCATCACTCTCATATCTCCAACAATTAAACCTAGATATTCTTAAAATTGATCACTCTTTCATTGATAAACTTTCAAATGATAAAAGCAGTTATGGGCTTTGCAAGGGGATTGTAACTATAGCTAAAGAGCTTAACTTACTTATTGTTGCAGAAGGTGTTGAAACACGTACACAGCATAAACTTATTACCGAGCTAGGTTGTCATTATGGTCAAGGTTATTTATATGGTAAACCAATGCCTAGTGAGGTGTTTACACATCAGTATATCAATCAGCACCTAACTGATTGATATGCTTTTTTGATTTCAATACATCAACAATGTTAATTTACCTTTTTCGCTTGAGCTAATACTTTAGCTGAAATGTTATTTGCATTGTCAACTGCATAAGCAAGATTTTCACGTCGAAGAATATAATCATAGCCTTCTTCTTTGGCTACTTTATTAATAAGTTTAGCAATAACTTCAAGCATTTGCTTTTTTTCAAACTCATAGTCATTCCTCATTGCTTCTCGAACAGCCCTACTTTCTCTCTCTAAATCTCTTTTTTGTGATAGTAGTGAATCCTGAATTTTTTCTCTTTGTTTACTACTCATACTTGAACCATTACGCTGCAATTTATCATAATTAGATTTTATTTCTGTCTGCAGCCTTTCTATTTTATCTATCTTATCTTTAAAGCGTATTCTAAGGGTGCTTTCTAGTGCTACCATTTGTGGCATACTTTTCATAATAAACTGGGTATCAACCATACCAATTTTTTGCTCTTTTGCTGCTACACTCCCCGTAAATAAAAATGTGCTAACCAAAATAAGTACTACGTTAATGTTTAGATTCTTTAGCATATATTTCTCAATTTAATTCGTCATAATTAATACTATTTATAACAAATTTATTTAGGCTTTGTTGGCACTTTAATGCCTGTCTCTTATACACATCTCCGAGCCCACGAGACGTAGAGGAATCTCG
>CAJXUT010000078.1 GCA_913061365.1 uncultured Colwellia sp. | reverse complement strand
CGAGATTCCTCTACGTCTCGTGGGCTCGGAGATGTGTATAAGAGACAGGTTAAAGGCTATTGCTTCAAATCAGTTAAGACTAATTTACCTGCTGATAAAGTTTGTAATCTTTTAGCTACAAGTTCCAATTTAGCTTGTGGAATTAAAAAACTAAAATGTACTTGTTGCAAGTATTCTTGTTCGATAACTTGCCCTGCTTCCTGACTAATTATATGTAACACATCATCAACTTGGCTATATTGACATGACAAAGTTTTTGCCGCCATAGCTATTTTGGTTTTAGCTTGTAAAAAAACAAGTGCTTGCCTAACGCTATCGGCATAAGCACGTTGCAAACCTCCTGTACCTAGCTTCGTACCACCAAAATATCGAACAACAACAGCACAAACTTCGCCAACACCGCCTCCTTGTAATACAGCTAACATAGGCTTTCCCGCTGTACCACTTGGCTCTCCATCATCAGAATAACCATATCCTAAGCTATCACTGGCAGCCTTAGTTAAAAAAGCCTGACAATGATGGCTTGCCTGCGGGTGTAATTGTTGCAGTAGTTTTACTTGTGCTTTCGCTTCACTAATATTTTTACAAGGCGATAAATAACAAATAAAGCGACTACGGTTAACAATCGTTTCATGTTCAACAGAATTAACCGCTATCTGATAATCATCACGCACAATAAACTACAAACCTAAATCACGAGTCATGTTTTCATTATGCGACTGATGAACAATTATATTGTCTTCAATGCGAATACCACCAAAAGCACGCATTTCATCAACTTTTTGCCAATTTACTTGATCACTATTAGCTGACTCTTTTAAGTCTTCCAATAGAGAATCAATAAAATACAAACCGGGCTCAATAGTAAACACTTGTCCAGCTTCGATAACTCTTGATGTACGTAAAAATGGATGAGCTTCTGGCGCATTTATGTGTGTACCACGCTCATCAGCCATAAAACCGCCTACATCATGTACTTGTAAACCAAGATGATGTCCTAATCCATGAGGAAAAAAGGTACTTACGATACCAGAATCTACTGCGGTATCTGCGCTAACCTTGATAAAGTCGAATTCAGCTAATACTTGTGCTATTTCATGATAAGTAGCAAGGTGTAAGTCCACATAGCTAAGCCCTGGTTTTAAACTTCTGGCCGCATTTAACATGAGTGTGTCCATACGCGTAATCAACTCAGCAAACTTATCCTGCTTAAAAGAATAGGTACGTGTAATGTCTGCAGCGTAGCCATTAAAGTTAGCTCCTGCATCAATTAAAAAGGATTGGTGTGCTTGCGGTGCATTCTTATCCAAATCCATATAATGCAGAATAGAACAGTTTTTATTTAATGCGACAATATTACCGTAAGGCGTCTCATTGGTGGTGTAACCTAACGAATTAAGGTAAGCATTTTGAATTTCAAATTCAGTATCACCGTTGAGAAATGATTGTTTCGCAGCTTTATGTGCGTTGACAGCTAAATAGTTTGAATGACGTAAACACTCTTGTTCGTAGGATGTTTTATAAGCGCGATGATAATGAAAATAATTAAGTAGCGGTTCAGGGTTCATAGCCTCAAAACCAAGTACTTTAGCAACTTCAACATGACTACCAATATAAGCAAAACCTTTCTTATCATAAGGTAATAGCTTATCAACATCACTCGCTTGTTTTAGTATTTTTATATGAAAGAACTCACCCCAATAACTTTCGTTCAAAGGTTTTACTTTATGCCAAAAATCAACCGGTTGATAATAAATAAGTGTTGGTTTATCTTCACCGTTAACAATAAGCCAGCAATTAGGTACATCAATAAGTGGTAACCAATGTTTAAAATGAGGGTTTACTCTAAATGGGTAAGTATTGTCATCAAGAAATGCTTTCACTTCTTGGCCAGAATGAATAACTATACCTTCAATATTTTCACGCAATAAAGCTTGTTTAGTACGATGTTGTAATTGCTCTAAATGCTGTGGATATTCTTTTTTTAGCTTACTTGTTAGTTTGTTCATTGAACCCCCCTTAAATTTTTTTCATAATAACACAACATTTTGTTAACAATTTACAAACAACTGAATCGCTAATCATTTATATGTATATAAATATTTTCAGCTTAATTACCTATGTTCATATTGATGACTTTTTCAAACAGCTGACTAACCTGCTCTGGCTTATGTTGATATATTTCTTGATATGCCAAAACACTTTTTACATAGTTGCGTGTTTCTTTAAAAGGAATGGTTTCTATCCAAATATCAGCTGGAATAGATTTTAAATCTTTCAGCCAGCTTTTCACTCTATGAGGCCCTGCATTATAAGATGCTGTTGCCAACACTTGGTTTCCGCTGTTCCTATCGAGTAACTTTTTCAAGTAACGAGTACCCAGTTGAATATTATTACCCGCATTGAGCAAATAGTTGCGGTTAACTTTACCTTTTTTTAATGACTTTGCCGTATTGGGCATTAATTGCATCAAGCCTCTTGCTCCAGCAGGTGAATGTGCATCTGTCATAAATGAACTTTCTCTACGAGCGATAGCAAAGGCCCAAGCTGGTGCTATTTTTTCATTATTTGCATAGCGATTAATTTCTTCATCAAAAGCTTTTGGAAATCGAAGTGCTACATCATCTAAATAACCTACATTAGCTAGGGTAAAAATAGTTCTATCAAACCATTCATTTTCATTAGCAACTTTTGCTGCAATTAACTTTTCTTTATTATTCAATTGACTGATTAAGTAGTTCCACTCTGAGCGAGCTTGGTAATATCGTCCTAAATGATAAAATTCAAAAGCACGCTTGGCTGCAGGATAGCTTATAACTCGTTTCTTTTCTGCCAAAGAGAATGCTAAAGGCTTATGCTGCATATTAGCAGGCGCTCTTAAATAACTTGCAGCTAAAAAACCATAATAGTGACGCTCATTTGCTAAGGCTTCCAACAAGTATCGTCCACGTTCAGTCTCATTTGTTTCAATCAATGCTCTGGCATACCAATACTTCCACTTTAAATCATCTTTATATTTACTTGGTAACTGCTTAGAATCAACAATCAGACGTTGCCAATCTTGCTGTTTTAACGCCTGAGATAAACGCCACTGCAACATATTTTTATTTAAAGAATTAATTTCTAGCTTATTTAACCACTCTTGAGCTTGTGGATGATTTTTTGCTGATAAGGCGATAGCAAACTTTTTATTGATTTTTTGCTGTTGCTCTCTTGTAAACGTAAAGCGCTGTTGCGCTTTTTCATAACTACTAATTGCTTTATTGGGGTGACGCCACACAAGACGCTTTAATCCATAGGTTAAAATTTCGGTTTCTCGTTCCGATTTGTTAGGGAAAAAGTTTAGCTTACTAACCAATGATGGGTCTCGACGTGTTTTATGCCAAAGTTTAGCCAAGTACTGCTGGTCTGTTGGCAGTAACTTGGTTAAATAAGGAAGTAATGTATGCTTACCTCCATCAGCCGCTAGCACAACACGTTGCCATACAACATCACTTGTTCGATAACCCGCCTTTTGCCAGCGTTCAAATAATGGATCACAGGCTTTATGCTGTGACTTTCCTACTTTCCAAAGTTTAGTCACTTCAGGTAAAACAACACTTTCGGGTAAACCTGAAGCGAGTCTGAATTGAAGATGATGACAACGTAATTCTGCATTATTCGTTGGTTTATAAGCTTGTAAAAAAAGTAAGCCTTGTTTTTTCTTTGCCAAATGTTTTAGCCACTTTTTTCTTAAGGGCCAATCAAGTGGTGTTCCTTCAAACTTCTTTAAGAATTTATTTATCTCAACGCCGTTTGATATACGTATATCTTTTAACAAACGTTTCTGATCTAAATAAGGTTGTAGAGGATAATAATGGAGTTGATTATAAAGTAATGTGTATTGCGCTGATGTGGTCTTTTTTATTAGTTTTTCCGCTTTAATAAAGCGTTGTTGCTGAATTTTATCTACAGTTAGGTTCAATGGTTCATTGGCAAATACGCAAACACCATATCCACAAACTAACATCGCTAATAAAAATTTATGTATTAAATTAATCGTCATTGATTATATTTATCATTCTGTTTTCAATATATCTCAGTATATACCTAAACTACTGTAAAATGCATGACTCAGCTTGGATTTAAACACCATTAACTTCTGCTTATATTAAAATACGATTATTTGTAAAAACATATACTTTTGTTCACCATTTAATCTCAATTGTGATGAGATTTAAAGTACAATATCTCTAGCTTCGATATTTACTATTTTAATTACCTTTATGTTAGATTCTATTCCAAAAACAACTGATCACACACTTGATGCTATGGGCTTACGCTGTCCTGAACCTGTTATGATGGTTCGCTTAAAGATTAGAAAAATAGCCTCAGGGGAAACGCTACTTATTAAATGCGACGACCCTTCAACCACTCGAGATATACCAAGTTTTTGCCGGTTTATGGAGCATGAGCTTATCGCGAAGAGTGTTAGTGAAAAACCTTATTTATTCGTGATCAAGAAGAACTAAGTAATGACTACTTAAGTTCTTCTTGTTTATTAAATTAATAACTTTTGTTCTTATGCTGGCAATTCTAATTTTTTTAACATAACAAACAACTTATCTTTTAATTTTAGGCGTTCCTTTTTCTTCATTTCAATATAATCATCGCTCGTATTTTCAACACCCTGCTCTATACGATGAACTTCCTGATTAATTTCATGATATTCAGTAAACAAACGAGAAAAATGATTATCATTCATTTTTAAGTGATGTATTTCATCATTAAACTCTGGAAACTCGTGGTGTAAATCATGTTTTTGTAATTCCATTATTTTCTCCTATTTGTTGTTTTTTTCGTTACGCTTTATCTCTTTTCATTATTACTTTACGCCTTTATTTCTTTCAGTTTTTGATCTAGCACAAAGGTACGATTTATTATTTTTGTTTTTATCTCTAATGCTGTTTTTGCCGTAATACATAGGCAATAAGCTGGTTTAGTTTCCTTTAAATTATCTAAATAACAGACAATAAAAAAGGGCATATAAATATGCCCTTTTATCTCAAATTCTAGGTTTACTTTTAGAGCATAGAAATATCAGCTATAGCAAAGAAGCTATTACGTATTTCATTAAGCAATGTTAAGCGGTTAATTTTAACGGCTTCATCATCACTCATCACCATTACATTATCAAAAAAGGTATCAATTGGCGCTTTTAACTGAGCTAATTCAGATAATGCCGCTTGATAATCTTTTTCAATCATCAATGGAGCTACTTTCAAACTAATTTCTTGGAATACATTAGCAAGATCTTTTTCAGCTTGTTCATTTGCTAAATCAGCTTTAAAAGACTCGTATAATTGACCATCAAATTTAGCAAGTATATTTCCAACACGCTTGTTTGCAGCTGCTAAGGTTGTCGCTTCTGCTAGTTCGCCAAAGAAAGTAACAGCTTTAATACGCTTATCAAAGTCTAATGGTGCGCTTGGCTTTTTGGCAAGTACAGCTTGAATAACATCAATAGCAATACCCTGTTCTTGATAAAAAGCGCGAAAGCGTCCCATTATAAAATCGAAAACATTTTCTGCTGTATTATCATTTACTAATTTATCGCCAAATAACTCAATACTTTCTTTGATAAGAACTTTAAGGTCTAAATCAAGTTGTTTTTCAATAACTATACGTATTACACCAATGGCAGCCCTACGAAGCGCAAATGGGTCTTTATCCCCTTTAGGTGGTTGGTTAATACCAAATATACCCACTAAGGTATCAATTTTATCACTGATTGCTACAGCACAGCCTATTGTTGCTTCTGGTAAAGCATCACCAGCGTAGCGAGGACGATACTGATCTTCAAGCGCTTGTGCTATTGCTTCATTTTCACCATCATTACGAGCATAGTATTTACCCATCGTTCCTTGTATTTGAGGAAACTCTAGAACCATGTCTGATAATAAATCTGTTTTACTCAACAAACCGGCTCGGTATGCATCATCACTGTTTTCGTCTAATTGAGTAGCGATTACACGGCTTAAATCAGCAATACGTATTGATTTATCTTTAAGTGTACCCAGTTGCTTTTGAAACAACACTGACTCTAACGCTGACAATCTTGACTCAAGCGTTTGTTTTTTATCTGTTTTAAAGAAGAATTCTGCATCAGCTAAGCGAGGACGAATTACTTTTTCATTACCAAAGATGACCTGTTGTGGATCTTTAGATTCTATATTAGAAACGAAGATAAATTTGTTTACTAATGTTCCATCGTTGTTTGTAACGGGGAAATATTTTTGGTGATCCTTCATTGAATAAATTAAAGGCTCTGCTGGTACATTGAGAAAGTCTTCATCAAAGGTACCCACTAATGTTACTGGCCATTCAACTAACGATGTCACTTCTTCTAATAAATCTTCATCAATTAAAGCAACAGCATTAATATTTTTTTCTGTTTCTTTAATTTGTTCAACTATTTTATTTTGACGTGCTTGATAATCAACTTCTACATAAGCTTTTAATAGCTCCGATTGATAATCATCTGCATGGTTAAGTGTAATTAAACCTTCATGATGAAAGCGATGACCTTGAACTTGATTACTTGAGTCCACACCTAATGCTGAACCAGCAATAACTTTATCGCCATACATCATTGTTAAGGTATGAACAGGTCGTATAAACTGAGTACGTTCTGAGCCCCAACGCATAGGTTTAGCAATAGGTAATTTGCTTAATGATGAGACTACAATATCGGGTACCAATTCATGAACAGTTTTACCTGTTACTGTTGCCTTATGTAAAAGCCACTCACCCTTTGGTGTTACTAAGCGTTCAGCTTGTTCTACCGTGATTCCATTAGAACGAGCCCATCCCATAGCAGCCTTACTTGGTTGACCTTGCTCATCAAAAGCAACATTAACTGCTGGCCCACGCTTTTCTACAACTTTATCTGCTTGCTTATCGCTTAAACCTTCAACTCGCACTGCTAAGCGACGCGGTGTAGCAAACCATTTTATGTCTGAATACGCCAAATCAATACTATCAAGCTGAGTTTTTACATTGTCATAAAATGCAGTCACTAATGTTTTAAGTGACATTGGTGGTAACTCTTCTGTACCTAATTCAATCAGGAGTGTTTCGTTATTCATTATTTATCTCCTTTAGCTGAATTATCATTCTTGATGTTATCTACTTTATCTTTACATAGTGGAAAGCCTAGCTCTTCACGTTTTGTATAATATGCTTCTGCAACTGCTTTTGATAAAGTTCGAACTCTTAATATATAACGTTGTCGTTCAGTAACAGAAATAGCATGACGAGCATCAAGTAAGTTGAACGCATGCGAAGCTTTCATTACTTGCTCATATGCAGGTAGTGGCAAGTTAGCTTCAATAAGTTTTTGGCTGTCTTTTTCACATTGATCAAACTGCACAAAAAGCGCATCAACATCTGCATACTCAAAATTATACGTTGATTGTTCAACTTCATTTTGATGGAAAACATCACCGTAATAAACTGTCCCCATTGGGCCATCAGTCCATACTAAGTCATAAATACTATCTACATTTTGAATGTACATAGCTAATCGCTCTAAACCGTAAGTGATCTCACCTGTTACTGGTGTACACTCTAAACCACCTACTTGTTGGAAATAAGTAAATTGAGATACTTCCATACCATTAAGCCATATTTCCCAACCTAATCCCCATGCGCCTAATGTTGGAGACTCCCAGTTATCCTCAACAAAGCGAATATCATGAACAAGAGGATCGATACCCAACTCTTTTAATGAGTTAAGGTATAGCTCTTGAATATTTTTTGGAGATGGTTTTAACATTACTTGAAATTGGTAGTAATGTTGTAAACGATTTGGGTTTTCACCATACCTGCCATCTGTAGGACGTCGAGATGGTTGCACATAAGCACTACTTATTGGCTCAGGACCTATTGATCTTAGGAATGTCATTGGGTGAAATGTTCCTGCCCCAACCTCTAAATCTAATGGTTGTACGATAACGCAACCTTGACGTGACCAAAAATCTTGCAACTGCAAAATTAAGCCCTGAAACGTTTTACAATTGAAACTAGTCATGGGTGTTCAAATTCACTTATGATTAAATTACAATTTTATTTATATTGTAATGTCTAAAAAATTCACCCAGTAATGATGACCGGGTGTGTTATATATTTTAACTATATTTCTATTTCAAAGTTATACTTTTAAAAGTCCAAGTTTGAAACTTTCAATGCATTTTCTTCGATGAAATTTCTACGAGGCTCTACATGATCACCCATTAACGTTGTGAACAATTGATCAGCAGCTATCGCATCTTCAATAGTTACTCTTAACATACGTCTGGTATCTGGATCCATCGTAGTTTCCCATAGTTGTTCAGGGTTCATTTCACCTAGACCTTTATAACGCTGTATATATTGACCGCGTTTAGATTCAGCCATTAGCCAATTTAAAGCTTCTTCAAAACTTGTTACTGGCTTAGTTTTCTCACCCCGTTTAACATAGGCCCCTTCTTCCATTAAACCATTAATGGCATCATTTAATGAAACAATTGCAGCAAATTCTGGTGATTGAACAAAGTCATAACTACAGTTATATACTTTATCTATACCATGTTGACGAACATTAAATTGTGGATAATAAATATTACGCTCAATATCATGTTCTACACTGACAGTGTAAATAGAGCCATTACCATCTTGATTATCAAGTTGAGTAATTAAATCTTTTGACCAAGCTTCAACCTTAACTTTATCTGAAAAGTCACTTGTAGCTATATTTTCGCTGTAAATCATTTTTTCTAGAATATCACTTGGAATTTGTCTTGAAATTCTCTTAATGATATCCATCGTTGTTCTATACTGATTCACTAATTGCTCAAGTGCCATACCCGCTATAGAAGGAGCTTCTTCATTTACATGTATAGTTGCATTATCTAGGGCTAAGGTAGTTAAGTATTCTGTTAAGCCATCATCATCTTTAATATAACGTTCTTGCTTACCTTTTTTCACTTTATACAAAGGAGGTTGAGCAATAAATATATGACCTCTTTCCATTATCTCTGGCATTTGACGATAAAAGAAAGTAAGAAGTAATGTACGAATATGAGAACCATCCACATCAGCATCAGTCATGATGATAATACTATGATAGCGAAGTTTCTCAGGATTATATTCATCACGGCCTATACCACAGCCTAATGCGGTGATTAGTGTACCTACCTCTTGCGATGAAATCATTTTATCAAAGCGGGCTTTTTCAACGTTTAGAATTTTACCTTTTAATGGCAATATAGCTTGGTTTTTACGGTTACGTCCCTGCTTGGCAGAACCACCAGCAGAGTCCCCTTCCACAATATAGATTTCAGACAATGCAGGATCTTTTTCCTGACAATCTGCTAATTTACCAGGCAAGCCTGCTATATCTAATACACCTTTTCTTCGAGTCATTTCACGAGCTTTACGAGCTGCTTCACGAGCTCTTGCTGCGTCTACAATTTTCATAATTATAGTACGAGCTATTGTTGGGTTTTCTAATAAGTACTCACCCAGTTTTTCACCCATTGCTTGTTCAACTGCAGTTTTAACTTCTGATGAAACTAGCTTGTCTTTAGTTTGTGAAGAAAATTTAGGATCTGGTACTTTCACTGATATAACAGCGGTTAAACCTTCACGTGCATCATCACCTGTTGCACTGGTTTCAGTACTGCCTTTTTTACTTTTGTTTAAGCCTTCTTTCACCATATATGAATTTAACGTTCTAGTTAAAGCTGTTCTAAAACCACTTAAATGAGTACCACCATCTTTTTGTGGAATATTATTAGTGAAACAGAATATATTCTCTTGAAAGCCATCGTTCCATTGCATTGCAACTTCAACAACTATTCCATCTTCACGTGTTAAATCAAAATAGAATATTTCTTCATTTACAGACGTTTTATTCGTATTTAAATAGTCAACAAATGCTTGTATCCCACCTTCATAGTGGAAGTGATCTTCTTTACCTTCTTCACGCTCATCAATTAAACGAATAGAAACACCAGAGTTCAAAAATGATAATTCACGGATACGCTTAACTAAAATATCATAGTGAAATAACACATCTGAAAAGGTATCTTCGCTTGGCCAAAATCTAACTTCAGTACCCGTTCTATCACTTTCACCAACTTCAGCTAATGGCGCTTCAGGTTCACCTATATGATAAAATTGCTCATACAGTTTTCCTTGTCGGCGTATATTTAATTTCAATTTTTTACTAAGTGCATTTACTACTGAAATACCTACACCATGAAGACCACCAGATACTTTATAGCCAGAGTCTTCTCCACCAAACTTACCACCAGCATGAAGCACAGTCATAATAACTTCAGCAGCAGACACGCCTTCTTCAGGGTGAATCTCTGTAGGTATTCCTCGTCCATCATCTTGTACAGATACAGAACCATCTAAATGAATAGTCACAATAATGTCAGAACAATGCCCTGCTAGTGCTTCATCAATTGAGTTATCTAAAACTTCAAAAACCATATGATGTAAACCAGTACCATCATCGGTATCACCAATATACATTCCAGGTCTTTTACGTACCGCATCAAGTCCTTTTAGTACTTTAATACTGGACGAGCCATATTCATTTTCTACTGTCATAGTTTTAGCCTATTCACTCTATATTGCTTTTCTGATAAATTTATTCAGAATCGTCGGGATACTTCTCTAATACTTTACCATGTTTCACGTGAAACATACTGTATTTTCTGATGCCTTGCTCTCCTAAAAAAGGTAACAAAGCATTTGAATCTATTGCTGTAATTATTACTTGGCAATCCAATTTTTCTATTGCTTTAGATAAAACTGTACGTGAATTAATATCTAATTCAGCACCAATATCATCAATCAGTAAAATTGGTTTTACTAGTTTAACTCTTGCAATAAAACTTGCTTGAGCAAATGTTAAAGCTAGTAAAAACAACTTTTGTTGCCCTCTGGATAATTGTGTTTCAATAGGTTTTTTATCTAGTAAGAACTTCACATCAAATTTGTGAGCTCCATATAGGCTATATCCGAAAGCCATCTCTTTTTCTTTATTACTATTTAATGCATCAAATAAAGTATGTTTTAGTGGCCAACCTTGTAAATACTGTACTGTGACTCTCTCAGTTAAACTTGGTAAAAGAATATCTAACCAATAATTGAGCTCTGATATTATCTCAGAAACATAACTACCACGTAAATTTGAAACTTTTTCAGACAATTCGCAAAACTGTTCAGTCCAATAAGACTGTGTCGATTGGTGACCGCCTATTACACTTTTACATTCTAAACGTATATTTGCATTACGTTGTTTAAGTACTTTATTGAATGTTTTCCAAATAATTGGGAAATCATGTTTCACGTGAAACATACCTAAATCAATAAAGCGTCTTCGTTCCTTGGGGCCACCAAAAAACAATTTAAAGCTTTCAGGTGTAACTATCTGTATCGCAATATTCTTTGCGAGGACAGAAAGCCTGTTGAAGCCTTGTCCATCAATTTTAACATGAGATATTCCGGTACTAATATCTCTACTTAAGCCCAATTGCTGATCATTACTATCTTTGACACTGACAACAAAATTTTGAGTATCATGGCAAGCCAGTGAGTCGACTTTACTTGTTCTGAAAGACTTCCCATGACCAAGGTAAAATAAAGCTTCTAGTAAACTGCTTTTACCGCTTCCATTATCACCAATGATAAAATTCAAATTAGGATGAAAATTAATTGATAATGAAGATAAGTTACGGAAGTTTTGAGTAGTTAATTTTATAACGCTCATTTAAATAAAACTTAACAGTAACTTACAAACGCATAGGCATAACAACGTAAAGCGCTTCGCCAGAGGCGTCTCCTTCTATCACCACACTTGAATTCGCATCAGCTAAGGTGAACTTTACTTGCTCATCTTTAATTGCACTAAGCACATCAAGAACATAACTTACATTAAATCCAACTTCTAAATTCTCATATGGGAAGTCTATTTCTAACTCTTCTTCCGCTTGTTCTTGTTCAGGATTATTAGCAGTTATTTTTAATAGAGAATTAGAAAAATTTAACCGTACACCCTTAAATTTTTCATTAGAAAGAATAGAAGCACGAGACAATACCTGACGTAATTGCTCTTTGTTTGTAACGAATATTTTATCACCGTTACGTGGTAATACTCTTCTATAATCAGGAAAACGTCCATCAACCAATTTACTAGTGAATGAAAATTCGCTATCAATAATTCTAATATGGTTAGAACCGAGATAAACTTGTACATCTTCATCAACAGGAGATAGTAATCTTATGATTTCTAAAATGCCCTTTCTAGGAACAATAACTTGTCTCGCAGGTAAAGATAGAGAATCGTTTACTATTTTACAGATAGCTAAACGATGGCCATCAGTGGCAACAGAACGAATTTCATTTCCTTCGCTTTCAATAGACATACCGTTAAGATAATAACGAACATCTTGATTAGCCATAGAAAAATGAGTACTTTCGATTAACCTTAGCAGCTCAGACTTTAATAACTTAAACTCTACATCGCCCTTCCACTCTTCAATATTAGGGAAATCAGTGGCTGCTAAAGTAGAAAGTGAATAACGGCTACGCCCAGAAGACAGCTTAACGGTATCGGCTTCAGCAGTAAAAGTGATAATAGAATTTTCAGGTAGGCTTTTACATATATCAAGTAGCTTTCTTGCAGGAATTGTCAGCTTACCTTGATCACCTTGATTATCAATTTCGGCATAAGCAACCATTTCTAATTCTAAATCAGTGGCAGTTAACGTAAGTGAAGACGCACTAACATCAAAAAGTATATTCCCCAAAATAGGTAATGTACTTTTACGCTCAACCGCACCAGAAACTAACAATAACGGTTTGAGTAATAACTCTCTATTAATTGAAAACTTCATCTTTATTCCTGCTTCTACTCATAATTATTATTTTTAAAGAAATTATATGCTAACGATAAATATTTTAGCACTTAGCTCTTATATATCAAGATGAAAGAGTTCTGATCAAATTAGAATAATCTTCTTTAATATCATGAAGTTCTTCTCGTAATGATTTGACCTTACGACAGGCATGAAGCACAGTAGTATGATCCCTTCCACCAAATGCATCACCTATTTCAGGTAGGCTATGATTCGTCAACTCTTTAGATAGTGCCATCGCCAATTGTCTTGGTCTAGCAACAGATCTATTTCTTCGTTTTGATAAAAGATCTGCTACCTTTATTTTATAATACTCGGCTACGGTTCGTTGTATATTATCTATAGTGACTAGTTTATCTTGTAAAGCTAATAGATCACGTAAGGCTTCTCTAACAAAGTCTATTGTGATCGCTCTGCCGGTAAAGTTAGCATTAGCGATAACTCTGTTAAGAGCCCCTTCTAATTCTCTAACATTAGATCGTAAACGTTTAGCTATAAAGAAAGCAACTTCGTCTGCAAGATTAATATTACTTTCTTGTGCCTTTTTCTTCAAGATTGCCACTCGAGTTTCTAATTCTGGAGGCTCTATAGCTATAGTTAGGCCCCAGCCAAAGCGAGATTTTAACCTGTCTTCAACAGCAACTTCTTTGGGATAACGATCACTCGTTAGAATAATTTGCTGGTTTCCTTCAAGTAATGCATTGAAAGTATGGAAAAATTCTTCTTGTGTTCTATCTTTACCAGCAAAAAACTGAATATCATCAATTAATAATGCATCAACACTTCTATAATATTGCTTAAACTTTTCCATCTCATTATTTTGAAGTGCTTTTACCATATCCTGTACGAATCGTTCAGAATGCATATAAGCAATTTTCGCATTTGGATTAGTTTCTAAAATAGCATTACCAACAGCATGTAATAAATGCGTTTTACCAAGACCTGTACCGCCATAAATGAATAATGGATTATAAGCAGCACCAGGATTGTCTGCAACTTGAGAAGCTGCCGCCCTAGCGAGTTGATTAGACTTACCTTCAACAAAGTTATCAAAGGTATACTTTACTCTTACATTCGCCTTTTTAGGAAGACCAATATTGACCTCACTTACTGCTGGAGCCCTTGTGTTTTTACTAAAAGGAGCACTAGAAGAGGATGGCGTATTGCTACTCTTAACGGTTGATTTTATAGGTTTACTACCCACATCAAACTTAAGTAAATAAGCTTCTTCACCGTCAGTCATTGTTATTAACTCGTTGATACGGTTGACATATTTATCTCTAACCCAATCAAGAACAAAACGATTAGGGGCATAAAGCGTCAGCACATTATCAGTTACTACACATTGAAGTGGTCGTATCCACATACTAAACTGCTGTGTAGGCAATTCTTCTTGAAGAACAGCAAGGCAACGTTGCCAGAGTGAGTGTTCCAACCAAAACTCCAAAGGAAAGTGATTTTATCTGCTTGTGAGCTTTATTCACTATTAAATAAAGAAAAATATTGTTTCGTAAAAGAAGAGTACTTAGTATCAAAATTAACAAAAAGTAATGAACTTGAGAAACTAACGCAAGCGATGATTTTTATTATGTATGACCATTATCTCTATACTTATCCACAAGTGCAATAATGTCTGGCAACTATTCTCAATTATTTTTTAACAAAAGATGATATCAGAAGCTAATTGGCTAATATCCCCTACTTTTACTGAAACTTTAGAAGTAAATCAAAATTATAAAGACCATAAATATACTTATTTGCAAGGCGCAATTGAAATAAAAATAGCAATGCCTGTGGATATTTTATCCATAATACAGTTTATAATAGTGATCATATATAATCTCTGTCTCTTATACACATCTGACGCTGCCGACGAAGAGGATAGTG